>NZ_JHUS01000055.1:0-26398 GCF_000691465.1 Geobacillus sp. CAMR5420 | reverse complement strand
TGACCTGCGTCGTTGGGCAGCTGTCAACCTGCCCCTAATGCAACCCCAAGTCAAGGAAGGAGGACGAAGTCCGCTCCCACTTCTGGGGAGTTGCAAGCCTCCACTTCAAGCGTTAGCTAAGTGGGGGTAGTTGACGACGGGATGCAGGGACACACATATTACCCGTGGTGCTAGATAAACTCAAACAAACATCATTGTTCATCAATTCCACTCCTTCACTTCCGGCGCTTGGCGATGGCAAGCGCCTTTTTCGTATTGGCGAAATGAAGCTTGGCGCACGCCGCGAGCGCTTCTTCCCCCCGCGCGCGGATGATCCGGGCGGCGGCTTCGTCAACGATGGCGCCGGCACCTTTTGGAAGCAGGAGGCCGACGGCGCGGGATAATTGCTCCATCTCCTCTAAAAACACATAGCGGGCGATGATCGAGGCGGCGGCGACTGATACGTGGACACTTTCCGCCTTGGGAAGGCAGTGCACCCGCTCGCGGATAATGCGATCTTCATCGGAAAGGTAACGGAAATACGAATCCCGTTTTAAAAATTCGTCGATGATGATTGCTTCTGGTTCGGCGGGCGCGATGGCGTCAACGAGTTTCACGAGCGTCCGGTTGTGAAGGAGCGCTTTCATTTTCGTCTGCGGCATGCCGCTTCGCTGCCAGCGGTTGTATTCGGCATTGTCCAACACGGTGACCGCATGCGGCACAGTTTCCATGATGGCGGGGGCGATCCGTTTGATTGTCTCATCGTTCAATTGTTTCGAATCTTTCACGCCAAGCGCCGCGATTTTGGCGATATGCGGCCGATCCACGTAGGCGGCGGCGACGACGATCGGGCCGAAATAATCGCCGGTGCCGACTTCATCGGAACCGATGGCGGAAAGAGACCCGAGTTGATGAGCTGCCAAAGCGGACGGCTGGTGGTCAGCTGTTTCGTTTGAGGCGCTCGCCCCTGATATCCATTTCGCTGCTTCTTGCTCCGCCGCTTTCCCTTGAAACAGCACTTTGCCTGAGCGGTAGGCGGTGATCACGACATCCGGGCGTTTGACGGCAAACAACGCTCCGGCCGGAAGCCGGTCGGATAAGGCGTCTTGGTAGTGGGCGCGCAAGGCGTCAAGCAGCTGTTGATCGGCTTGAATCACATAGTTTGACAATGTTCGATCGCTCCTTTATCTTCTCTATCGTCGCTGTGTGTCGCATCTTTCCATTATACCAGCGTTCATGATATGATAAACAGTAGGATTTTGCGAAATGGGGGAGAAAGTTTGACAGGACAGCCAAAAACGCGGGTGAGCGTCCGCATCTATGGTCAAGACTACACGATCGTCGGCGCGGAAAGCCCAGCCCATATCCGGCTCGTGGCGGCGTTCGTTGACGATAAAATGCATGAATTCAGTGAGAAAAATCCGATGCTCGATGTGCCGAAACTGGCCGTTTTGACGGCCGTCAATATTGCCAGTGAGTATTTGAAGTTAAAGGAAGAATACAACCGGCTTCGTGAACAGCTGAAGAAGGAGAAGGATGGGGAACGCGATGATTGATGTCGTGCTGCTGTTTGTCCTGTTGCTGGGGGCGATGATCGGGCTGAAGCGCGGCTTTATTCTCCAATTCATTCATATGGCCGGGTTTTTCATTGCCTTTTTCGTTGCTTATCAGTATTATGAGCGGTTTGTACCGACATTGCGCCTTTGGATTCCATATCCGACGTTCGGCGATCCGGAGACGATGAAGCTGCTGTTTCAGAGCACCCATTTAGACGATGCCTATTATCGGGCGATTTCCTTTGCACTTTTATTTTTTGTGGTGAAAATCGTGCTTCAAATCGTCGGCTCGATGCTCGATTTCGTCGCCCAGCTGCCGCTGTTGCGCAGCGTCAACCGTCTGGCGGGGGCGGCGCTCGGATTTGCGGAAGTGTATTTGCTCGTCTTTTTGTTTTTGTATATCGGGGCGCTCGTGCCGATTGACAGCGTGCAGGAGCAGCTGCAGCATTCGCTCATGGCGACCGTGATTGTGAAACATACGCCGGTGTTGTCGGAGATGCTTGGCAACTGGTGGATTCATGGCCGCGTCTGATGACCTGCTTGAAGGACGACAAACGCTTTCACCGATTCATGACTATGTTTGCTGGAATGTGGCCGTGATGTTGGAAAGAGAGGGGACGGCATGGACATAAACAAAAAAGATGTCATCCGCCTGTTGGAAACGATTGCGTTATATTTGGAAATCAAAGGGGAGAATCCGTTTAAAGTGAACGCATTCCGCAAGGCGGCAAGCGCGTTGGAGGCGGATGAGAGGAGCCTCGCGGAAATTAGCGACTTTACCGCCATCCCTGGCATCGGCAAAAGCACAGCGGCGATCATCACCGAATTTATCAAGAGCGGCTCGTCGTCGGTGCTGAATGAACTAAAACGCGATGTTCCGGAGACGCTGCTCGCCTTGCTCAAACTGCCGGGGCTTGGCGGCAAAAAAATCGCCAAGCTGCATCAGGAGCTTGGCATTGTCGATATGGACGGATTGAAAGAAGCGTGCTTGGCTGGAAAAGTGCGCGCGCTTGCCGGTTTTGGCGCGAAAACGGAAGAAAAGCTGCTTGCGGCCATTGAAAAGGCAGGCAAACGCCCCGAGCGGCTGCCGCTCGCCCGGGTGCTCGCGATCGCGGCGGACATTGAACGCCAGCTCGCTTGTCTTGATGGCGTGATTCGCTTCTCGCGGGCCGGCAGCTTGCGGCGCTTGAACGAAACGGTGAAAGATTTGGATTATGTCATCGCTACCGATCGTCCGGCCGAGGTGCGCGACGGGCTGCTCGGCTTTGAGCGCATCCGCGAAGTGCTCGCCGCTGGGGAGACGAAAGTGTCGCTTCTTTTTCAGTATGATGATGAAATTGCGGCTGATTTCCGTCTCGTCGGCGAGGACGAGTTTGCGACCGCGCTTCACCATTTTACCGGATCGAAGGACCATAATGTGCGCATGCGCCAGCTCGCCAAAGAG
Source organism: Geobacillus sp. CAMR5420 (assembly GCF_000691465.1). Lineage (NCBI taxonomy): Bacteria > Bacillati > Bacillota > Bacilli > Caryophanales > Anoxybacillaceae > Geobacillus > Geobacillus sp. CAMR5420. The sequence goes on along the minus strand of NZ_JHUS01000055.1, from coordinate 23,419 downwards.
CGCGGGGAGAAAATCAGCGAATATGGCGTGGAAGACCAAGCGACAGGCAAGGTGAAAACGTTCCCCGATGAATCGGCGTTTTACGCCCATTTCGGGCTGCCGTACATTCCGCCGGAGCTGCGTGAAGATGGCACGGAAGTCGATCGATATTCTTCTGATGATCCACTTGTCCATTTTGACGATATCCAAGGCGACTTGCATATGCATTCGGCATGGAGCGACGGCGCGTGTTCGCTCGAGGAGCTCGCCGAAGCGTGCCGCCGCCGCGGCTATCGGTATATCGCCATTACCGACCATTCGCACTATTTGAAAGTCGCCAACGGCTTGACCCCGGATCGGTTGCGGCGCCAGCGCGAGGAAATTGAGCGGCTGAACGCGCGCTATTCGGATTTTACGATTTTGGCCGGCATTGAGATGGATATTTTGCCGGACGGGACGCTCGATTACGACGATGACGTGCTCAAGGAGCTTGATTTTGTCATCGCCGCCATTCACTCTGCGTTCAAACAGCCGCGCGAGACGATCATGAAACGGCTTGAGGCGGCGCTTCGCCACCCGTACGTCGATGTCATTGCTCATCCGACCGGAAGGCTGATCGGCCAGCGCGACGGCTATGACGTCGATATCGAGCGGCTCATCGAGCTGGCGGCGGAGACGAACACGGTGCTTGAGTTAAACGCCAACCCAAACCGGCTCGACTTGTCGGCGGCCTACGTGAAAAAAGCCCAGGAAGCGGGGGTGTACATTGCCATCAACACGGACGCCCACCATTTGGACATGCTCGAGGATATGGCGATCGGCGTAGCGACGGCAAGAAAAGGTTGGATCCATAAGGAAACGGTCATCAACACATGGCCGCTTGAAAAGCTGCAACAGTTTTTGCACGACAAACGAAAGAAATGAATCAGCTGGGGGTCAGATACGTGCAACCAAAAGTGCTTCACACCTTGGAGTTTGATAAAGTGAAAGAGCAGTTGGCTGAGCATGCGTCCTCGCCGCTCGGTTTGGAAAAAATCGACGCTCTCATGCCGTCTTCTGACTTGGAGGAGGTGGCCGCTTGGCTTGACGAAACGGATGAAGCCGCCGCTGTTTTGCGGCTTGCTGGCTATGTGCCGCTTGACGGAGTAGTCGACATCCGTCCGCATCTCAAGCGGGCGGCGATCGGCGGCACGCTCAGCCCGCAAGAGCTGCTTGAAGTGGCGGCCACCTCGGCCGCAAGCCGGCAAATGAAGCGGCTGATCGCGGGTCTCTATGACGAGCATGGCGGACTTGAGCGGCTTTTCCGTTATGCGGACACATTGGCTGAAGCGCCGGAACTCGAGCATGACGTTCGCCGCTCGATCGATGACCATGGCGAAGTGCTGGATGCCGCAAGCGACCGCCTCCGCTCGCTGCGCGGGCAAATTCGGTCAGTGGAAGCGCGCATCCGCGAGAAACTTGAGAGCATCATCCGCTCGCCGTCGGCGCAAAAGCGGCTGTCGGACGCCATCATTACGATCCGCAATGACCGATATGTCATCCCGGTGAAACAAGAGTATCGCGGCGCCTACGGCGGCATCGTCCACGACCAGTCGGCGTCCGGGGCGACGCTGTTTATTGAACCGCAGGCGGTCGTCGAGTTGAACAATGCGCTCCGCGAAGCGCGGGCGAAAGAAAAGCAAGAAATCGAACGCATTTTGCGCGAACTTTCGGCAAAAGTCGCTGAGCAGGCCGAGCCGCTTGCGCGGACGGTCGAAGCGCTCGCGGCGCTTGATTTTGCGTTCGCCAAGGCGAAATACGCCCGCCGGTTGCAAGCCGCGAAGCCAGCGGTCAATAGCCGAGGCTATCTTCGTTTTTTGCAGGCACGCCATCCGCTGCTGGATCAAGAAAAGGCGGTGCCCAATGATATTGAATTGGGCGGCGACTATACGACGATCGTCATCACCGGGCCGAACACCGGCGGAAAAACGGTGACGTTAAAAACGATCGGCTTGTTGACGCTCATGGCGCAAGCGGGGCTGTTCATCCCGGCGGCCGACGGATCGGAAGCGGCGGTGTTCCGTTCCGTTTTCGCCGATATCGGCGATGAGCAGTCGATCGAACAAAGCTTGAGCACGTTCTCGTCCCATATGGTCAATATCGTTGACATTTTGCGCCATGTCGATGGTGAAAGCCTTGTGCTGTTTGACGAGCTTGGGGCTGGCACCGACCCGCAGGAAGGGGCGGCGCTCGCCATCGCCATCTTGGATGAAGTGCACGGGCGCGGGGCGCGAACGGTGGCGACGACGCATTATCCCGAATTGAAAGCGTACGGCTACAACCGCCCCGGCGTCGTGAATGCCAGCGTCGAGTTTGACACCGAAACGCTCCGCCCGACGTATAAACTGTTGATCGGCATCCCCGGCCGCAGCAACGCCTTTGATATTTCGCGCCGCCTTGGGCTTGATGAACGCATCATCGAGCGGGCGAAAGCGCAAGTGAGCGCCGAAAGCCATAACGTCGAAAACATGATCGCGTCGCTTGAACGAAGCAAAAAGCAAGCGGAGGAAGATGAAGCGCGGGCGCGCGCGGCGCTGGAGGAGGCTGAGCGTCTGCGCGCCGAATGGGAACAAAAATGGGAAGAGCTCGAAGAAGAAAAAGCGGAGCGGCTGGCGGAAGCAACGCAAAAAGCAGCCGACATCATCCGCGCCGCGGAACGCGAAGCCGAGCGGATCATCCAGGAGCTGCGCCGCTTGCAAAAAGAAAAGCAGGCGGAAGTGAAAGAGCATGAGCTCGTCGAGGCGAAACAGCGGCTCGCTGCCGCTATGCCGAAAGTGGAGAAGCGGAAAAAGGCGAAAAAGGCTGCTTCACGCCATGTGTTCCAGCCGGGTGATGAAGTGAAGGTGACGAGCCTCAACCAAAAAGGCTACTTGATCGAAAAAGTGTCGGACGACGAATGGCAAGTGCAGCTCGGCATTTTGAAAATGAAAATTCATGAACGTGATTTGGAGTATATCGGCAGCGCGCCGGCGAAAGATGTGACGCCGATTGCGACGGTGAAAGGCAAGGACGCCCATGTTAGCCTCGAGCTTGACTTGCGCGGCGAACGGTACGAAGATGCTCTCATTCGCCTTGAAAAATACTTGGATGATGCTGTGCTCGCCGGATATGCGCGCGTTTCGATCATCCACGGCAAAGGGACGGGCGCGCTCCGCCAAGGAGTGCAGCAGTTTTTAAAACAACACCGGGCGGTGAAAAGCTTCCGGTTCGGAGAGGCGAATGAAGGCGGCACCGGGGTGACGATCGTTGAACTGAAATGATGGGGGCGATGGCAATGGCGTCGTTTTGGGAGCACGACATGGTGAAAACGGCGGCCAATTTCAGCGTCGCCGTGTTGTGCATCGTCGTCTTTTTAGCCGTATTTGAATTGGTGACGAAGTACAAAAACTGGGAAGAGATTCGCAAAGGCAATGTGGCGGTGGCGATGGCAACCGGCGGGAAAATTTTCGGCATCGCCAACATTTTTCGCTATGCACTCGCCCGCCATGAGTCGCTGCCGTCGATGATTGGCTGGGGGCTGTACGGGTTTTTGCTTCTGCTCGCCGCGTACTTTATTTACGAATTTTTGACGCCGAAATTCAATATTGATGACGAAATTGCCAATGACAACCGGGCCGTCGGCTTGATTTCCATGGTGATTTCCGTCGGCTTGTCGTTTGTCATCGGCGAAGGCATTCAGTAAAGGGGAACAACGAATGAACGCAGTAGTGAAATGGTTGTTGATTGCGGTCGGGCTGTTTTTGATCGCCGGCATCGTCTATATGGCCGTGCGCAACCGATCGGTCGATGTGCTGGCGAAAATCTTGTTTGTCATCTGCGCGTGCTTTTTCTTCGTTGGTTTGGTGTACTGGTTTTGGTAACGCTCGGTTCAAGCCCGGCGTTCTTTTTTTTGATGAAAAATTAGAAAAAGTAAAATAAAATAGAAGCAAGGGGGGATTGGGATGGAAAAACCGTGGCTCGCTCACTACCCGCCGGAGATTCCGCATACGCTCGACTATCCAAAGAAAACGCTTTCCGACTATTTGCGGGAGACGGCGGAACAATTCGGAGACCATGAGGCGATCGACTTTTTCGGAAAGACGATGACGTTTCGCGAGCTGTACGAGCAAGCGTTGACATTCGCGCATTATTTGCGGACGATCGGATTGAAAAAAGGGGATCGGGTGGCGATTATGCTGCCGAACTGCCCGCAGGCCGTCATCAGCTACTACGGGACGCTCCTAGCCGGCGGCATCGTCGTGCAGACGAACCCGCTTTACACCGAGTATGAGCTTGAATACCAGCTGAACGACAGCGGCGCCTCGGTGCTCGTGACGATGGATCTTCTGTATCCAAAGGCGGAAAAGGTGAAAGGGAGGACGCCGGTCAAACATTGGATTGTCACGAGAATGCAAGATTATTTGCCCACGGTGAAGAAATGGCTGTATCCGCTTGTGCAGCGGAAGCAAAACATGCCCATCGTCCGCATCGAGGAAAGCGAAACCGTTCATATGTTCCGCACGATCGTCAGTCAGAAGGAAACCGCTCCGATCGGGGTGGACATCGATCCGGTGGAAGATGTGGCGCTGCTGCAATATACAGGCGGCACGACGGGACATCCGAAAGCGGCCATGTTGACGCATCGCAACTTGATCGCCAATACGCTCATGTGCGCCCATTGGGTGTATAAATGCGAAAAAGGAAAAGAAACGGTGCTCGGTGTGCTTCCGTTTTTCCACGTGTACGGCATGACGACGGTGATGAATTTGTCCGTGATGATGGCGAGCAAAATGGTGCTGCTCCCGCGCTTTGATGTCAAGCAAACATTAAAAGCAATCGAGCGCACCCGGCCGACGATGTTCCCAGGCGCGCCGACGATGTACATCGCTTTGTTGAACCATCCGGATTTGCCGAAATATGATTTATCCTCGATCAACGTCTGCATCAGCGGCTCCGCTCCGCTGCCGGTCGAGGTGCAGGAGCAGTTTGAACGGGCGACGGGCGGAAAGTTGATTGAAGGCTATGGGTTAACCGAGGCGTCCCCTGTCACCCACAGCAACTTCCTTTGGGACGGGGAGCGGGTGAAAGGAAGCATCGGCGTTCCGTGGCCGGATACGGACGCGAAAATCATTTCCTTGGAAACGGGTGAGGAAGCAAAGCCGGGAGAGCGTGGAGAACTCGTCGTGCGCGGGCCGCAAGTGATGAAAGGCTACTGGAATCGTCCGGAAGAGACCGAGCAAGTGCTGCGCGACGGATGGCTGTATACAGGTGACATTGGATATATGGATGAGCGTGGGTATTTTTATATCGTCGACCGCAAGAAAGATGTCATTATCGCCGGCGGTTACAACATTTACCCGCGCGAAGTCGAAGAAGCGCTGTACGAGCACCCGAAAGTGCAGGAAGCGGCCGTGATCGGCGTTCCGGATCCGTACCGCGGCGAGACGGTGAAAGCGTTCGTCGTGTTAAAGCCGGGGGAGATGTGCAGCGAACAGGAGCTTGACGCGTTTATGCGCCAGCGCCTGGCTGCTTACAAAGTGCCGCGCATCTACGAGTTCCGCAGCGAATTGCCGAAGACGGCGGTCGGCAAAATTTTGCGCCGCGTGTTGGTGGAAGAGGAGAAAAAGAAGCTTGACAAATCGGCAGAATTGCCCGTAAAATGAAAATATGAATGATGGTTCATTCATTTGGCGGATGGAAAGTGAGAAAAGGAGAATCCATATTGCGGAGGGAAAAGCCGAAATTTAAGCAAATCATTGACGCTGCCGTCGTCGTCATCGCCGAGCACGGCTACCATCAAGCACAGGTGTCGAAAATCGCCAAGCAGGCCGGTGTCGCCGACGGCACGATCTACCTTTATTTTAAAAACAAAGAGGATATTTTAATTTCGCTTTTTCAGGAAAAGATGGGGGCGTTCATCGAGAAAATTGAACAAGAGACAGAAGGAATTTCAAGCCCCCTAGAGAAATTGTATGTATTGGTGAAAACTCATTTTTCCGCCCTCGCCGCTGATCCGCATATGGCGGTCGTGACGCAGCTTGAGCTGCGCCAGTCGAACAAAGAGCTGCGCCATCGCATCAATGAGGTGCTGAAAGGATATTTGCGGCTCATCGACCGCATCATCATGGAGGGGATGGAAAAAGGGGAGTTTCGCCAAGATTTAGACGTCCGGCTCACTCGGCAAATGATCTTTGGCACCCTGGATGAAACGGTGACGACGTGGGTGATGAACGAGCAAAAGTATGACTTGGCCGCCCTCGCCGATCCGGTGTACGAACTGCTCGTCAAAGGGTGCGCCGCCGGACGTTAGGAAAGGCAGAAAGGGGAGAGGCTTCATGGACTTTTTTCGTTTGGCGAAAGAGGAGTTCGTCGCCGTCGTGACGTTTTCGCGGCCGCCGGCGAACGCCCTTTCATCAGCGGTTTTGAAAGAGCTTTCAACCGTGTTGGACGAGCTCGAGACCGATCCGGAAGTACGCGTCGTGCTGCTTCATGGCGAAGGAAGATTTTTCTCAGCCGGCGCCGATATTAAAGAATTCACGTCCATCGCTTCCGTCGAGGAGGCATCCGGCTTGTCGCGCAACGGCCAACTCGTGATGGAGCGGATCGAACGCTTTTCCAAACCAGTCATTGCGGCGATTCACGGCGCCGCATTAGGCGGTGGGTTGGAGCTGGCTATGAGCTGCCACATTCGTGTGGTGGCGGAAAACGCCAAACTCGGCCTTCCGGAGCTGCAGCTTGGCATCATCCCTGGATTTGCTGGCACGCAGCGGCTTGTGCGCTACGTCGGCTTTGGCAAAGCGGCGGAAATGATGTGGACGAGCGAGCCGATCACCGGACTCGAAGCGGTTGAATGGGGGCTTGCCAACAAGGCGGTGCCGGAAGAGCGGCTTCTTGATGAAGCAAAAGCGTTGGCGAAAAAGATTGCCGCCAAAAGTCCGCTTTCCGTCCGTGCGACGATTGAACTGCTCAACGCCGCGAAGGAAAAATCGTTTGCCGAGGCAGTGCGCGAGGAAGCGGAATGGTTTGGCCGCGTGTTTGTATCCGAGGATGCAAAAGAAGGCGTGCAGGCATTTTTGGAAAAACGGCCGCCTGTCTTTAAAGGGAAATGATCCCTGTAAATATCTGAATGTTGGAACATGAAGCAATGTTCGATCAAACCGAGGAGGGGAACGACATGAACATTTTTGTGTTGATGAAACGAACCTTTGACACTGAAGAAAAAATCTCCATCGTCAATGGCAAGATTAACGAGGAAGGTGCAGAATTCATCATCAACCCGTACGACGAATACGCCATTGAAGAAGCGATTCAAGTGCGCGACAAACACGGCGGCGAAGTGACGGTCGTCACCGTCGGCAGCGAGGAAGCGGAAAAAGAGCTGCGCACGGCGCTCGCCATGGGCTGCGATAAAGCGGTGCTCATCAACATTGACGATGATGTCGAAGAACAAGACCAATATACGACGGCGAAAGTGCTCGCTGAATACTTAAAAGACAAAAACCCGGACTTGATTTTAGCCGGCAACGTCGCCATTGACGGCGGTTCCGGGCAAGTCGGCCCGCGCGTTGCGGAATTGCTCGGCATTCCGTATGTGACGACGATCACGAAGCTCGACATTGCCGACGGCGGCAAAGTGACCGTTGTGCGCGACGTCGAGGGGGATGAGGAAATCATCGAAACGTCGCTGCCGCTCCTTGTCACCGCTCAACAAGGGCTGAATGAACCGCGCTATCCGTCGTTGCCTGGGATCATGAAAGCGAAAAAGAAACCGCTTGAGGAGCTGGAGCTTGACGATTTGGACCTCGAGGAAGATGATGTTGAAGCGAAAACAAAAACGATCGAAGTGTTCTTGCCGCCGAAGCGCGAAGCGGGCAAAATTTTGCAAGGCGAGATCGCCGATCAAGTGAAGGAACTCGTTCAGCTGCTCCGCTCCGAAGCGAAAGTGGTATAAGCGGAAACCGCTGTCGGCGTTCGGATGAAGCACAACGGGGAATCAAAGGATAGGGGGACTGAAACATGGCACGTAAAGTATTGACCTTAGCAGAAGTGCGGGATGGATCGCTGCGGAACGTTTCGTTTGAAGCCATTGCAGCGGCCAAAACGATCGCCGAAGGCGGGGAAGTCGTCTCGGTGCTCGTCGGCGACCAAGTGCAGGCGCATGCGAACGAACTCATTTACCGCGGTGCCGACCGCGTCGTCGTCATCGAACATCCGAATTTGAAATTTTATACATCAGATGGCTATTCGCAAGCGTTAAAAGCCGTGATTGACAAAGAGCAGCCGGAAGGCATCGTCTTCGGCCATACGGCGCTCGGCAAAGACTTGTCGCCGAAATTGGCCATCAAGCTCGACGCCGGCCTCGTTTCCGACGTCATCGCCGTTGAAGAGGCAGGCGGCAACATCGTCTTTACCCGTCCGATCTACTCCGGCAAGGCGTTTGAAAAGAAAATTGTCACCGATGGCATCATCTTCGCGACCGTGCGTCCGAACAACATCGCGCCGCTTGAGCGCGACGAGTCGCGCACAGGCAGCGTGGAAGCGCTCGCCGTCGAGATTAAAGACTTGCGCGCGATTGTCAAAGAAGTCGTCCGCAAAACGGCGGAAGGCGTCGACTTGACGGAGGCGAAAGTGATCGTCGCCGGCGGCCGCGGCGTCAAAAGCGCCGAAGGCTTCAAGCCGCTCCAAGAGCTCGCCGAAGTGTTGGGCGGCGCGGTCGGCGCCTCGCGCGGAGCGTGCGATGCCGGATACTGCGACTATTCGCTGCAAATCGGGCAAACGGGGAAAGTCGTCACGCCGGATCTGTACATCGCCTGCGGCATCTCAGGCGCCATCCAGCATTTAGCGGGGATGTCCAACTCGAAAGTCATCGTCGCCATTAACAAAGACCCGGAAGCCAACATCTTTAAAGTCGCGGACTACGGCATTGTCGGCGATTTGTTCGAAGTCGTTCCGCTCCTCACCGAAGAGTTCAAAAAACTGAAAGTGCATTCGTAATGAACAACACGGGCGGCTTGATCCGCCCGTTTTTTGACGGATAAATTCCGCGGCAAAAGCGAATAGTAGAAACGAAGCAAAACATTCGCGCAGACTTGCATTCCATGGTATACTTTGCTTGCAGCATTCAAGAAGATGGGAGGGAATCCATATGGCGATTGTCAACGCCACTGACCAAACGTTCGCCGCAGAGACGAAAGACGGCCTCACGCTCGTTGACTTTTGGGCGCCATGGTGCGGACCGTGCCGCATGATCGCTCCGGTGCTGGAAGAGCTTGACCGCGAAATGGGCGACAAAGTGAAAATCGTCAAAGTGAATGTCGATGAAAACCAAGAAACAGCGTCGAAGTTCGGCGTCATGAGCATCCCGACGCTGCTTCTGTTCAAAGATGGCCAACTTGTCGACAAAGCGATCGGCTATCAGCCGAAAGAGGCGCTTGTGGAGTTTGTGAGCAAGCATGCGTAATGTCGATGACCAAAAATCCAGAGGGAGGGACCTCTGGATTTTTTTTGATGGCCTCAAAAAATGATTGACAACAGGAAGCATTTTCTTTATATTAATAACCAATAATTCATATCGGTTATATAGGAATTATACATTTTTTATTCATAGTTTTTCTATAGTTATAGTTTATTTTTGGGGGGTGATGCCGCTTCGCTTTATTCCGTTGCGAATTAGATGAGGAAAACGAGGAGGGACAATGATGGATCAATGGTTAAAACAGAAGAAAGCACTATGGATGCTGGCCATCGTCTTTTTGTTATGGATGGGCTCCGGATGCGACGCACATAGCGGGAAGGAAGACAAAGGATCTGCTTCGTCGCAAAAAGGGGAAGCAAGCGAGGTCATTCGCATCGGCTATCAAAAATATGGCACGCTCAATATGCTAAAAGCGCGCGGGAATTTGGAAAAACGATTGAAAAAGTTGGGGTATACGGTGCAATGGTCGCTGTTTCCCGGTGGGCCCCAACTGCTTGAGGCGATGAACGCGGGCAGCTTGGATTTTGGCCATACAGGTGAAGCGCCGCCTGTATTTGCCCAAGCAGCTGGAACACCGCTTTTATACGTGGCGACCACGCCGCCGAATCCGGCTGCTGAAGCGATTTTAGTCCCCAAAAATTCGCCAATTCGCACGATCGCGGACTTGAAAGGGAAAAAAGTGGCGTTGAACAAAGGATCGAACGTTCACTATTTGCTTGTCCAGGCGTTGGAAAAAGCAGGATTGAAACTTTCTGACATCCAGCCCGTTTATTTGCCTCCCGCAGACGCGCGCGCTGCTTTTGAGCAAGGAAGCGTCGATGCGTGGGTCATTTGGGATCCGTTCTTGGCTGATGCCGAAGTGAACGGCGGTGCGCGCATTTTGATGGATGCGAAAGGACTTCCCAAACAATATGGATTTATCGTAGGACGGAATGGGTATGTGAAGCAGTATGCAGATGTAGCGAAGACGGTCATTGCACAACTGAATAAAGTTCATCAAGAAATCCACTCCTCTCCCGATGAAGCCGCCAAACTATTGGCTAAAGAAACGAAAATTGGCGAAGAGATTTGGAAACGGACGTTGAGCCGAAGAGGATATGGGGTGTTTCCGCTGACGAAGGAGGTGGTCGACGCCCAGCAACGCATTGCGGATCGTTTTTATGAGGCCGGGGTGATTCCAAAACGGGTCAAAGTGGAAGACGCTGTGGTCGTCATAAAGGGACAATAAGGAAATCCTGTAACATTCACACTTCATCAATACAAGCTGTTCCACTGAAAATGATAGGGCATTGTGAAAAGCCGAATTCCCCTTGAACAACGCTCTTCCAAGGGGATGTTAAGGACAGCGGGGCATAAAAGAATGTGGGGGGAAAACAAATGACAACGGTGGCCATTATTTCTGGAAGTCCGTCGCGCGCCTCGAAAACGAATCGAGTGGCCGAATGGGTGAGCGAGCAATTGCAACGGATCGGCCATACGGTATATTTCATCCGATTGCGCGATTTGCCGGCGGAAGATTTGCTTTATGCGCATTCATCAAGCGATTCGATTGTGAAAACACATGATTGGATCCGCCAGTCACGAGTGGTGGTTGTACTAAGTCCAGTGTATAAGGGAAGTTACACCGGCATTTTAAAAGCGTATTTGGATTTGCTGCCGGAAAAGGCGTTTGCTGGGAAGCTAGTTGTGCCGATTGTTACGGGGGGGACCATTGCTCATCTGTTGGCTCTCGAATACGCGCTCAAACCCATTTTCTCCATTTTGGGAGCGCGGGAAATCTTGCATGGCGTCTTTATTTTGGATTGGACATTGGGGCATGATGACGAAGGCCGCCTCGTGTTTTCGGACGACTTGTTGTCGAGGATGGAAGAGGTGATTCATTCCATTTCCCATGGCTCTGAAAAAACGATCATGAGATAAGGAGGAAAACAATATGAAAGTCCTTTGGTTTATTCCTTCTCATGGCGACGGACGGTATTTAGGGACGGCAAAAGGCGGCCGCTCGCCGGAATACAGCTATTTCAAACAAGTGGCCCAAGCGGCTGATCGATTGGGATACGAAGGGGTGCTCATTCCAACGGGGAAATCGTGCGAAGATCCATGGCTGTTGGCGGCAGCGCTGGCAGCGGAAACGAGGCGATTGCGTTTTCTTGTCGCTGTTCGCCCAGGATTGATGACGCCAACATTGGCGGCGCGCATGGCCTCCACGTTCGATCGCATTTCCGATGGCCGGCTGCTTGTAAATGTCGTCACCGGCGGCGACCCCGTTGAGTTGGCGGGGGATGGGCTGTTTTTGTCGCATGACGAACGGTATGAAGCGACGGACGAGTTTTTGACGATTTGGCGCCGATTGCTGGAAGGAGAAGAAGTGACGTTTGCAGGAAAGCACGTGTCAGTCAAAGGGGCGAAATTGTTGTTCCCGGCTGTGCAAAAACCGTATCCGCGCCTCTTTTTCGGCGGATCGTCGGATGCCGGCCAACAGGTTGCCGCCCGCCATGCGGACGTCTACTTGACTTGGGGGGAGCCGCCTAGACAGGTGAAAGAAAAAATAGAACGGGTAAGGGAACTCGCTCGCCAAGAAGGGAGAGAAATCGAATTTGGCATTCGTCTCCACATCATTGTTCGCGAAACAGAAAAAGAAGCGTGGGAAGCGGCAGAGCGATTGATTCAGTATGTAGATGACCGGACGATTGAAGAGGCGCAGCGGGTGTTTTCCCGTTATGACTCTGTCGGGCAGCAACGGATGCGCGAGCTGCACAGGGGGAGGAAAGAGTCGTTGGAGATCAGCCCAAACCTTTGGACGGGGATTGGGCTCGTTCGCGGCGGCGCGGGCACCGCGCTTGTCGGTGATCCGGAAACAGTGGCTGAACGTCTCCGTGAATACGAGCAACTCGGCATCCGTTACTTCATTTTATCAGGTTATCCGCATTTGGAAGAGGCGTATCGCGTGGCGGAATTGTTATTCCCGTTGTTGTCATTGGATGTTCCTTCTTCTTCCATTCGCGGCGAGGTAGTGGGTCACGAGTTTTTTCCAAATGTGATTAAGGTGTGATCGGTTCTAAAAAAGGGGGATGCGCTGCAAAAGAGCATCCATCCTTTTTTATTTTTGATTGACTTTGAAATTCATGTTCTTTTATAATCGTGCTTGTGTGATATTGATTATCATTTTTAATGGTCTATGGGGGGATCGATCATGTCATGGAAATGGAAGTGGCTCGCCGTGTTCGCCGCCGCGGCGTTGGCGCTTGGCGCGTGCGGCCAGAGCAAACAGACGGCGGGAACAGAAAAAGAAAGCAGCAACCAAACGGCTGTGGAAAAACAAGAAAAGCCGAAAGAGGAAGAGAAGACGGAGAACGAGAAGGAAGAAGCGGAAGTCGATTATGCGGGAGCGTTCAGCGAAGCGCTCGCGGAGCTTGAGAAGGCGAAGCAAGGCGGGACGGTCGACTTCGGCAAAGTGGAGAGCATCTACAAAGAAAAGCTGCAGCCGCTTGTACAAAAACGTGACGCGGAATTTGAAGATACGCTTGACCAACATATTACCAACGCACTGGCCGCCGGCAAAGACGGGTTGCTTGAGCCGTTGGTTGTCAAGCAAATTTTTGACAAGCTGATGCAAAAAGTGTTTTACACGACGATCAAACATGAGTTTACCGAAGCAGAAGAGCATTGGGCCAATAAGGAAGAAGTAAAGGAAGAGCTTGAGGAAGCGAAGGCATTTTACGCGATTTTGCAGTCGACCGTGGAAAAGCGCGATGTGGCTTACGGAACGAAGTTGGTTGACGCGATCAACGGGGCGTTTGCCCAAATGGAGCAAGCGGTGCAAAACGATGATGCGCTCTCATTTGCCCTCGGCAAGCAAGTCGTGGACAAAACATTGATGAAAACATTCTATTTAGCGAGCGGAGCGTTGCCGCACGGCTATGCGGCGAAGGCGGCGGCTGCGGCCAAGGAAAACGCCGAAGAAGCCAAAGTGGAGCAGGCGGAAGGCTGGGCGTTTTATCAGTCCGTCTATCCGTATATGAAACGGCATGCCGCGGAGGAGGCGGACTACATTTTGAAACAGTTTGACCTGCAAACCGATGTCAAAACGCTCGATCCGAAAGCGGTGAACCATGCGTTCGTGCGCGGATGGGCGAAAGTGGCGCTTCACGAATATGAAGAAAGCAAAGAAAATTGGGGGCAAGACAAGTCGGTGATCACCGCCTTAGAAGGCGCGCTCTTTATTAACATGATCGAAAATGATATCAAAACGCTGCTCGGCGACAAGGCGTACAGCACGTTGAACGATCAGGCGGCGCGCTACTTGGAAGCAGCAAAGGCGAAAAACAAAGCCGAAGCTGACAAATGGCTGCCGCAAATTGAAGCTGCGCTGCAGCAAGTAGTGGAAAAGGCGAAATAATGATGAAGGAGGGTGTCCCCAAGGACGCCCTTTTTTTCACAAACGCCCCTTCGGCTTGTCGCGGCTGAGAATGCGCTTTGGCGGATGCTTTTCGCTTTTGCCTGCAATCCGCGACTTTCGCCGGCCGCTATGGTAAGATGCTTAATGGACAGTGAATTTGATAATGGGGTGACGACTGTGAAAGTAGTGGTGACAGGGGGAGCGGGGTTTATCGGCAGCCACCTCGCGGCCCATCTCAGCGAGCAAGGATATGACGTAATAGCCGTCGACTGCTTTCATCCGTACTATTCGGCTGAGCGGAAAGAGCGGCAGTTTCAGGCGCTCACCGGCGGGCGGGTGCCGCTTGCCCGCTTCGATTTGCTCGACCGGGAACAAACGATGCGCTGGTTTGCCCAATGCCGCCCGGATGTCGTCTATCATTTGGCGGCGCTGCCGGGCGTGCCGCATTCGCTTGAACAGCCGCTCGCCTATATTGACTATGACATTAAAGCGACGGTGAACGTATTGGCGGCGGCGGGGGAAGCGGGAGTCAGCCATGTGCTGTTTGCTTCGTCGTCATCCGTCTATGGCGACCGCGGCAACGTGCCGCTGAAAGAAGAAATGGCTGATGGCCGCGTCGTGTCGCCGTATGCGGCGGCGAAATACGGAGCGGAATCGTTTTGTCATGCCTATGCCCATTTGTATGGCTACCAAATGACGATGTTCCGCTATTTCACCGTTTACGGGCCGTGGGGGCGTCCGGATATGGCGATCGGCACGTTTTTGCGCCGATTGTTGGTGGGCGAGGAGATTGTCGTGTATGGCAAGGGGACGGCGCGCGATTATACGTACATCGATGATATTGTCGCCGGCATGGCCGCGGCGCTTCACCGCAGCGGCGGGCGAAGCGAAGTGTTCAACTTGGGCGCCGGGGCGCCCGTCACCATGGAGCAGCTGCTCGCTGAGTTGCGGAAGCACTTTTCCGATATGAAAATCGTGCACGCGCCGGAGCGGAAAGGCGATGTGAAAGCGACATGGGCGGACATTACGAAGGCGGAAAAGGCGTTTGGTTACCGGCCGAACGTGCCGTTTGCCGAAGGGCTCGCCCGCACGGTGGCGTGGGCGCGCGAACATGAGCGGTAGGGCGGCCAAGGCGGGGCTCCAGGTTGCCGGAGCGGCCATGGTTGTTCTGTTTGGTTGGATGACGTATCGCTATTTTGACGGCCGTGCGTTGCTTCGGCATCTCGCCGGGCTGGCCCGCCATCCGGCGGATATGGCTGCCGCCGTTTTCGTGTATGGCGCGTCCTTTTGGCTGCGGGCATGGGCATGGAAGCAATATGTCGGGAAACCGATCGCCTTTGCCGTCTATTGGCGTGGGGTGTTGCTCAGCTTGTTGATCAATCATCTCGTCCCCGTCAAAATGGGCGATGCCGCCCGCGTCGCTGTGCTTGCCCGCCAGCCGGGTGTTTCCGCCGCTGAGGCGATCGAGTCGGTTGCGGTCATGCGGTTATTGGACATGGCGGTGCTGGGCGGTTTTGCGGCAGCGGGGGTGTATGTGTACATGCATCGGATTCCCGTCCTTCCGCTGGCGGTGGCGGTTGCCGTCGCAGGGGGGATGTTTGTGCTCGTGATGTTTCGCCGTCCGCTCCGCCTCGAACGGTTATGGCGCCGATGGCGGACGGTGTTGCAGGGCCGCCGCGGTCTGGGGATCGCTGCGGCCGTGGCGGCGAGCTGGTTGTGTGAAGCGGTCGTCATTGGCGTGATCGCCAAAGCAGTCGGCATCCCGCTTTCCTTTGGACAGGCGGTGTGGGCAAACAGCGCGGCTGTTTCCGGCCAGATCGCCCAAGTCGCCCCCGGCGGGATCGGAACGTATGAGGCGGTGATGGCGTTTGCGTTGACCCGGCTCGGCGCACCATGGGAGAAAGCGTATGCGGCGGCAGTGTTGACCCATGCGTTTAAGTTTTTGTTTTCTTACGCCGCCGGGGCCATGGTATTGTTGCTTTGGCGGTCTGACTGGCAAGCGGTGCGGAGCGTACGGAGAAAGGAAAGGGAGAGGCGATGAAAGAAGCGTCACGATTCGAAAAAATGGCGGCGCGCTGCTGGAATTTGCTGAATGAAGGAAAGCCGTTTACGCCGATTTTTGTCGCGGGAACGATGACGATCTACCATGCCGCTGATTGGATGGGCGGCTCATGGGGATGGATGCTTGGTCTGGCGGCGGCGCTGCCGCTGTTTGTCATCTACTATGTCTATGATTATCCGCTGTTTTTGCGCAATTATTTATGGATTCCTTACGTTGTGTTTCTCATCGTTTGGTCGTTTGCTGATGCGGCGCTGCTGCTGTTGGCGTCGGGGCTTTACTTTTTCTTTACCGTCTTTTTTTGGGGAACGCTCTATTACCATTTGCGCATCGGCACGTCATGGTGGAATTTCACCCGCTTTTGGAAGCTCGTGCTGAAAAACAGCGATTCGACGAGCGGCAACGCTCAAGAGCAGCTGCCGAAAGTCTTTCTCCTTTTATCTGTTTGGGAATATGCGTCGATCCAAGTGGAACGAGGGGCGGATTTGGCGCCGCTGTGCGGGGCGCTTTGGCTGTTTGCTGCTTTGGTGTGGCTGTTTTCATGGATTTTGCATCGGAATTTGTTCGACTGGCAGCCCGAGATCATTCCGACTTATACGAACAATGTGCCGAGTCCAACCGTGCCGATCAGTGACAAAGTGTATGTCATCGTGATTGATGGGATGCGCAAAGACCGGTTTGAAGCGGCCAACGCCCCGTTTTTGAAACGGCTGCGCGCGCAAGGGACGGAATTTGCGCAAATGGAGACCGTGTACCCGGCGCGTACGGTCGTTTGCTTTACATCGATGTTGACGGGCACGTATCCGTTTGAGCACGGGATTCGCTCGAATATGGTATGGAAGCTCGGAGCGAAAGTGGAAACGATCTTTGACTCGCTCCGCAAAGTAGGGAAAACAGGCCGCTTGCTTGGCATCGCCCATTTGGTCGATTCGTTTGGAGACGATGTCGAAACGGTGACAGCCGTCATGCCGAACGACCTCGCCGACCGCTATATTATCGAGCGGGCGAAACGAATTGTTGAAGAACAAGATCCAGGCTTGCTTATCGTGCAGCTGATCGCCACCGACCAGACCGGCCATAGCCGCGGGGTGCTGTATGACGAGTATATTGAAAAAATTGAAGAAGCCGATGCGCTGATCGCCGAGTTTGTCGCCTGGCTTGAGGAGCGAGGCGAGCTTGAGCGCGCGACGCTGATCGTCTGCGCCGACCATGGCCAAGCGGATGGCATCGGCGGCCACGGCCATCTCGATGAAGGGGAGCGGTATGTGCCGTTTTTCATGTACGGTCCGGCGATTGAGGCAGGGAAACGGGTTGATGAGAAAAGAAGCCTCGTCTCGCTGGCGCCGACGATCGCCTATTTGCTTGGCGCGCCGTATCCAAGCCATAGCCGCGGCCCTGTTTTGATCGAAGCGATGCGGAAGGAGGAGAGTGATGAAGAAGCAGCACGTCATCGTTTTTTTGCCGGCGCACAATGAGGAAGGGGCGATTGGGGACGTGATTCGCCGCATTCCGCGTCATTTCCATCCCGATGTAGAGGTCAGCGTCTTGGTCATTGATGACGGGTCGACCGACCGGACTGCTGAAGCGGCGCAAGAAGCGGGAGCCGATTACATTTGCCGCTGGCCGGAAAACCGCGGCCTCGGGGCGGCGGTGCGGCGAGGGCTCAAAGAGTGTGTCCGTCTTGGCGCGGATATCGGCGTGATGATCGATGCCGATAACGAATATCCGCCGGAACAAATTCCTGACCTTTTGGCGCCGATTTTCGCCGGTGAGGCCGACTATACGATCGGCTCGCGCTTCCTTGGCACGATTCGCGGCATGAAATGGCACCGACGCCTCGGGAATTATTTGTTCACGTGGCTGCAGTCGCTCCTGCTCGGCCA
Source organism: Geobacillus sp. CAMR5420 (assembly GCF_000691465.1). NCBI lineage: Bacteria > Bacillati > Bacillota > Bacilli > Caryophanales > Anoxybacillaceae > Geobacillus > Geobacillus sp. CAMR5420. The sequence continues at coordinate 5,606 of NZ_JHUS01000055.1, read as the reverse complement.
GCGGCTGTACGACGGGCAATCCGGCATGCGCGCGTTTTCCCGCCAAGCGATGGAAGAGGCGGAAATCATCCACGATTACAATTACGCCCAAGTGTTGACGCTCAACTTAGTGCGCAAAGGGTTTCGACTAAAGGAAGTGCCGATCCGCTACCAAGTGCGGACGACCGGCCGTTCGTTCATCAAGTTCACCGCCTATATGACCGCGGTCATCCCGGCCATCTGGAAGGAAATGCGCCGCCCGGTAACAAAAGCGGTCATTGACCGAAAAGCGCATCTGCTTTCTTTGGAGCGGGAGCGCCATTGTTCGTGAGGCGGCCGCCTTGGGCCGCCGGCCATTTTTCCAATATTGACAATGATGGTGATAATGATTATCATTGATCTTGATGGAGGGGGATCAGAAACGTGAAAACATCCCGTTTCTTTTTTTACATAGCAGTGATCATTATTCTCAATCTCATTCCGCTGAAAGCGTTCGCCTATTCGTATGGAGATCCGAACAAAGAAGCGGTTGCTGAGGCGTATAAAGAGATGAAAGAAAAGTTGAACGAGCAGCCGCCGAACTTTGCCGCAGCGAAGGAAATTTTCGGAACCATAAAAGAAGAAATCGACATGCACATGGGGCCTGAGCCGTCCAAGGCGGTGCTTGCAGCCATCGAAGCGAAGGACCGCCAGGGGGTGATCAAGGACATGGAAAACATTTTAGTGCTCAATATCGCCCGCCGGTTGGACAATATTGAGGCGAACTTTGATCAGTACGACACGAGCAAGCGGCTGTTGGCGAAGGCGTTTGCGACGTATGAGGCGCTGTCGCCGATCATCCAAGGGAAAGACCCTGCGCTTGACAAACAGCTGCGCACCGAGTTTGACAAGGCGCTTCAGTCGCTTGGCAACCCGGGGCTGTTTGGCGTCGGCGAGAAAAAATCAGACATCGAAACGTTCAAGAAAAGCAAGGAAACCATTTTATCGGCGTTGCAAAAGCAATTTGGCCTCAAAAGCCTAAAAGTCGGCCATTTTTCGGAAAGCGCCACGGAAAAGCCGGATGCAGTGCAAAAGAAAGAGTGGACCGATTTGTCCGAGGCCAAAAACTGGATTCCGCTCATCGTCATCGCTGTGGTGATCATCGGGACTGTCTTGATTTACGCACGTCGCCGGAAGCGTGCTTAGTCTAAACTGAATGGGAGGCGGGGGCATGGAAGTTCAAGCGCTGCTTATCACGTTTCGTGAAGCGCTGGAAGCGCTGCTGATTGTCGGCATCATTACATCGTATTTGAAACGGGTCGGTCACCGTGAATACACGAAATATGTATGGCTTGGCGCCGCTCTTGCTGTGGCGGCGAGCGTCGGCGTCGCCATGTTGTTTCAGCTCGTCTTTACCGGTTTTGCGGCAATGGGAAGCGAGACGTATTTGAAAATCGGCATCATGGTCATTTCCGCGTTGCTCTTGACGCAAATGGTGTTCTGGATGGCCGAACATAGTCGGGACATGAAAAAAAGCGTGGAAGGGAAAATGGATCAGTTTGTCACCGCCGGCAATGTCGCCGGCATGGTCATCCACTCGTTTTTGGTCGTGCTGCGCGAAGGAGTGGAAACGGTCTTCTTCTTCGCCGCCATTACGCACGGCAACATCGGCGCGGCGATGCAAGGCTGGGGAGCGGCGACCGGGGTCGTCATTGCCGCTTTTGTCAGCTACTTCTTCTTTAAAGGGACGATGCGCATTCCGTTGAAGACGTTCTTTAAAGTGACTGGCGCGTTTATCGTCCTAATTGCCGCCGGACTGCTCGTGCAAGCCATTTCGATGATGCAGGACATCGGCCTCATCGGCAGCGTCATGCCGCACGTATACGATTTGACGTGGCTGCTTCCGGAACATCCGATCGATTACGAACATTACGTGCGCGACCATGGCGTCGCCCCTGTCTTTTCCGGCGAAGTCGGCGTCTTTTTAAAAGCGCTGTTCGGTTATTCTTCAATGCCGTCGCTTGAAGAAGTGTTGGCCTATATCGGCTACTTCGTCGTCGTGTATTTGTTGGTGGCGAGCCGCCGCGGTCAAAAGAAGGCCGTGGTTGAGAAGCCGGCGGTTGCCTCGTTGGAGGAACAAGCCAAAAACGTCATGTAACGTACAAGGACGCTGCGCCTTGTACGTTTTCTTTGGAGGGAAACACGGTGGACAAACGGTTGGGCGATGATCGCTTTTGGATGAGCTTTGGTGTCGGAATGGCTGCTTTGTTGGCCGGCGCCGGTTTGTATGGGGCGAACCCGTATGCGGCCTCGTGGGACGAAGTTGACTTTGCGCGGGCGCTGGAACGCTATGATTTATTGGCCATGCAGCCGCATTTCCCGGGCTATCCGTATTTGATTCTTGGCGGCATGGCAGTGCACGCTCTGGTCGCCAATCCGGCCAAAGCGCTTTCGATCTTGAATGTGCTCGTGTTGTTTTCCGCCGCCTTTCCCATCGTTTGGCTGCTCGCTCGCCATATGCCGCGTTCAGCGGCGCTATGGGCGGCGCTTTCGGTGCTTTCTTCAAGCTACGTGCTCCTTGCCGCCGCCAGACCGATGTCGGACGGCGCGGCGCTTGGCGTGCTTTGGTGGTACATATGGGCGGTGGAATGGGCGCGGCGGCGAACAACATGGATGGCGCAGCTTTGGCCGGCCGCGTTGTTCAGCATCCTCATGGGCATCCGTTTGTCTTATGCCCCGTTTGCCGCTGCGTTGTTGATCCTTTGGCATGAAGACTGGAAAACGCACCGCCGCCTCGGCCGCGTGGCGGCATCGCTGTTGGCGGCGGCCGCCTTTCAATTTGTTTGGGTGGCGGCGGTCGCGGCGACGGAAGGCGGCCTTTGGCCGTTTTTCAAGCTTGGCTGGGCGTTTGTCGTCGGTCATTTCAGCGACTGGGGGGGAACGGCGGCGGCGAGCCCGCTTCCATTTTGGGAGCGGGTGCGCCGCTTTGTCCTTGACAACTTTCTTTGGACCGGCATGGCCAGCCGAAATGCTTGGCTGCTGGCTACCTATGCAGTGGTCGGCGCCATCGCCTGGCGCACTGGGCCGTTTCGGCTGCCGCGCCCGCTTGTCGTTTCCGCGTTGCTGTATGCTTTGTGGGCGCTTTTCGGACAAAACATTGACAAGCCGCGTCATCTCCTTCCGCTCGTTCACATTGCGCTCGTTTTCGTGTGGGGGCGCGTATTGGCTGCACCGCGATCATGGAAGCATGTGTTGGCGGCGGCGGTTGTGCTGCTGCAGGCTGCAATCGGCATCGGGCAGCTGTGCGAGCAGGCAAAGACGCCGCCGGCAGTGTATCAGCTTGCGGACGATTTGCGTGACAAACGGCAGCCGTTTGTGGTATATACGTGGGAAGAGACGCGCGTCCTAGACTATTTGAACGTGCCCTTTCCACATAAAGACGTGCTCCATTTTTCCTTCTTTTTGCAAGACAAAGAAAACTACCGCCATGCTGCGATATATATGACCAATCACGTTGTCCAAGGGTTCGAGGCTCAAGGGATCGATGTTTCCCGCCATGTGCGCAAAGTGAAAACGTATCGTTCCAGTCTGCTTGCTGATCCGGTGTATGGGACGATTACGCTGTACGAATGGGTGGATGGAGAGTGAGGTGATGGCCAATGAACGAGCGGCTGAAAGAAAAGCTGGCCGTGCTGCCGGAACAGCCGGGTTGCTATTTGATGAAAGACAAACACGGAACGGTCATTTACGTCGGCAAAGCGAAGTCGCTGAAAGCGCGCGTCCGCTCGTATTTCACCGGGACGCATGACGGCAAGACGCAGCGGCTTGTTGAGGAGATCGCCGATTTCGAATACATCGTCACCTCGTCAAACGCCGAGGCGCTCATTTTGGAGATGAATTTGATCAAAAAGCATGATCCGAAATACAACGTCATGCTGAAAGATGATAAAAGCTACCCGTTTATTAAAATCACCGCGGAAAAGCATCCGCGCCTGCTGATCACCCGCAAAGTGAAAAAAGACGGGGGCAAATATTTCGGCCCGTATCCAAACGTGCAGGCGGCGAACGAAACGAAAAAGCTGCTCGACCGCTTATATCCGCTCCGCAAATGTTCGACGCTGCCTTCGCGCGCCTGTTTGTATTACCATATGGGCCAATGCCTCGCCCCGTGCGTCCACCCGGTGTCGGACGAACAAAATAAGGCGATGGTTGAACAAATCGTCCGCTTTTTAAACGGCGGGTATGAAGACGTGAAGCGGGAGTTGGCCGAGAAAATGCACGAGGCGGCGGAAGCGCTCGAGTTTGAACGGGCGAAAGAATACCGCGATCAAATCGCAGCGATTGAGATGACGATGGAAAAGCAAAAAATGATGCTCAACGACTTCATCGACCGCGATGTATTCGGCTATGCGTACGACAAAGGCTGGATGTGCGTGCAAGTGTTTTTCCTCCGCCAAGGAAAGCTGATCGAGCGCGACGTGTCGATCTTCCCGCTTTACCAAGACCCGGATGAGGAAATGCTTACGTTTTTGGGTCAGTTTTATGCGAAAGCGCATCATTTGAAGCCAAAAGAAGTCGTCCTCCCGTCCGACATTGACGGCGAGCTCGCCCGCGAATTGCTCGGCGTTGCCGTCGTCCAGCCGAAAAAAGGGAAGAAAAAAGAGCTTGTTGAGCTGGCGAGCAAAAACGCGGCCATTGCTCTGAAAGAAAAATTTTATTTCATCGAGCGGGACGAAGAACGGACGATCAAAGCGGTCGAACGTCTCGGAGAGCGTCTTGGCATTCCGGCGCCGCGCCGCATCGAGGCGTTTGACAACTCGAACATTTACGGGGCTGATCCGGTCTCGGCGCTTGTCGTTTTCCTCGATGGCAAGCCGGCGAAAAAAGAATACCGGAAATATAAGGTGAAAACGGTCGCGGGGCCGAACGATTATGAAACGATGCGCGAAGTCGTGCGCCGCCGCTATACGCGCGTGTTGAAAGAAGGATTGCCGCTTCCCGATTTGATCATCATCGACGGCGGCAAAGGACACTTGTCGGCGGTGCGGGATGTGCTCGAAAACGAACTTGGACTGGATGTGCCGCTGGCTGGATTGGCGAAAGACGAAAAACATCGCACATCAGAGCTTTTGGCCGGCGACCCGCCGGATGTCGTGCCGCTTGACCGGCAAAGCCAAGAGTTTTATTTATTGCAGCGCATCCAGGATGAAGTGCATCGGTTTGCCGTTATGTTTCACCGAAAGACGCGGCAGAAAACGATGTTCCATTCCGTGCTTGATGACATTCCCGGCGTCGGGGAAAAGCGGAAAAAAGCGCTGTTAAACTATTTCGGATCAGTCAAAAAGATGAAAGAGGCGACCGTTGATGAGCTGCAACGGGCGAACATTCCACGGGCGGTGGCGGAGAAAATCTATGAAAAACTGCGTCAACTACCCCCACTTAGCTAACGCTTGAAGTGGGGGCTTGCAACTCCCCAGAAGTGCGAGCGGACTTTGTCCTCCTTCCTTGACTTGGGGTTGCATCAGGGGCAGGTTGACAACTGCCCAACGACACAGGTCATGCCTGTGTCGTTCGTTCAACGATGTACTCTATTCCTTTTCGTTGAGGGCTCCTGGCCCCAATGCGGTCATCGGTTGAGGGATACCCGC
>NZ_JHUS01000054.1:0-146906 GCF_000691465.1 Geobacillus sp. CAMR5420 | reverse complement strand
TCCATCCATCGAGCAGCCGTGATTGGAGTGCCTTTATTAAACGGTTGTCTCCACATCTTTATTCTATCATACACAAAAGAAAGGGGGAACGCGCATTCCTCTCCCACTTACTCCCTTTGGTCGTTGAAGTGGGAGTCTCCTGCGCGAAATAGGATGAATAATGGCTGAACGGACGCCCGTTTTGCGAGCGGACGCCCGTTCTTTGCATGTCATTCGATCGCCTGCTTCCGATCCCATTTCACCAAAATGCGCGCTTTGCCGTCCCGCTTTGGCGGCAGTTCGACCGCTTCGGTGACGAACCGCTTTTGTTGTTCGATTTGCTGGGCGAGAAATCCAGCCTCAAGCTGGAACGAGCAGCTGCCGTACAAGGAAAAGCGGGCGGCGATGATGGGGCCCGACAGCTCGATATAGAGTTCGTCGTTTCGCTCTTCGCCGGTTGATAGCTCCCCCCAGCCCGCCCGTTCAAAAAATACGGCGACGTCATCGAGCGTTCCGAGCGGGTAGCGCCGCGCCAGCTGTTTGCCGGCCCAGTACAGCAGCGAAGCGGCATCTTTGCCAAGCAGCTCGGGAAGAAGCGAATGGCGAAGCAGCTCAGTCCCGAAGGCGGAAAGCGCAATTGACCCAAACATTTGATATTGGTCCTCTAATGGTGGCTGTTTCATCGTTTTCCCCTCTTTCTATCCATTTCCCCATTATAGCTGAATTGCTGTCGGAGTGCATCCTCTTTCCTAAGGTGGCGCAACTATGAGAATGTTTGAACATTTTGTGTCAGTGTTTTCTTGACGCTTGTACAATGTGGGAGTACAATGAATGTGACAAGCGAATAGGGGAATGGAAGACGTTTCCGTTTCCGCATGGCGAGCGAGAGGGACATATTTTTTATTCAATTGAAGGGGGTTTACATAATGGCAGGGAATCGCGAGTTTTACTATCGCCGGCTCCATTCGCTGCTGGGGGTTGTTCCCGTCGGCATCTTTTTAGTGCAGCACTTGGTCGTCAACCATTTTGCGACCCGTGGGCCGGAAGCGTTTAACCGGGCGGCGGCGTTTATGGAAAACTTGCCGTTCCGCTATTTTCTTGAAATTTTTGTTATTTTTCTTCCATTGTTGTTCCACGCTGTATACGGCATTTATATCGCGTTTACAGCCAAATTCAACACTCGCCAGTACGGCTATTTCCGCAACTGGATGTTCATGCTTCAGCGGATCACCGGCATCATTACATTGATTTTTGTCGTCTGGCATGTGTATGAAACGCGGGTGCAGGCTGCATTCGGCGCCGAAGTGAACTACGACATGATGGCCAACATTGTCGACAATCCGTTTATGCTCGGATTTTATATTGTTGGAATCTTGTCCACGGTCTTTCACTTCGCCAACGGCTTATGGTCGTTCTGCGTCAGCTGGGGGTTGACGGTGTCCCCTCGTTCGCAGCAAGTATTTACGTACATTACGATGATCATTTTCATCGCGCTTTCCATTGTCGGCATTCGCGCCATCTTGGCGTTTGCGTAAGACAAGCGTTCCATTCCTAAGGAATGATTCAACGATGAACTGCTGCGTTGGCTCGTGACAAACGTGCTCTAGCCGTTCGCCGAACGATCGCTTGGTCGATGGCGGGCCGGCAAGGCAAAACGTGCGGCATGCAAGCAAAAGCAGCAATCTATTAGGGAGTGAGTAGCTATGAAAAAAGGGAAAATCATCGTTGTTGGCGGTGGGCTGGCCGGTTTGATGGCCACGATTAAAATCGCCGAAGCAGGAGTGCCTGTCGAACTGTTTTCGCTCGTTCCGGTAAAGCGTTCTCACTCCGTCTGTGCCCAAGGCGGCATTAACGGAGCGGTCAACACGAAAGGGGAAGGCGACTCGCCGTGGGAGCATTTTGACGACACCGTCTATGGCGGGGACTTCTTGGCGAACCAGCCTCCGGTCAAAGCGATGTGTGAAGCGGCGCCGGGGATTATTTACATGCTCGATCGGATGGGCGTCATGTTCAACCGGACGCCGGAAGGGTTGCTTGATTTCCGTCGTTTCGGGGGGACGCAGCATCACCGGACCGCCTATGCTGGAGCCACGACTGGCCAACAAATTTTGTATGCACTTGATGAACAGGTGCGCCGCCATGAAGTGGCCGGGCTCGTCACGAAGTACGAGCATTGGGAGTTTTTAGGCGTCGTTTTGGATGACGAGCAAATCTGCCGCGGCATCGTCGCACAAGATTTGCGGTCCATGGAAATCAAAGCGTTTCCAGCCGATGCCGTCATTTTGGCGACCGGCGGCCCGGGGATCATTTTTGGGAAATCGACGAACTCGGTCATCAACACTGGTTCAGCGGCTTCGATCGCCTATCAGCAAGGCGTTTACTACGCGAACGGCGAGTTCATCCAAATTCACCCGACCGCCATTCCGGGCGATGACAAGCTCCGCCTTATGAGCGAATCGGCGCGCGGGGAAGGCGGACGCATTTGGACGTATAAAGACGGGAAACCGTGGTACTTCCTTGAGGAAAAATATCCGGCTTACGGAAACTTGGTGCCGCGCGACATCGCCGCACGGGAAATTTTCCACGTCTGCGTCGATTTGAAGCTCGGCATCAACGGCGAAAACATGGTGTATTTGGATTTGTCACATAAAGATCCGAAAGAGTTGGATGTTAAGCTCGGCGGCATTATCGAAATTTACGAGAAGTTCATGGGCGAAGACCCGCGCAAAGTGCCGATGAAGGTGTTCCCGGCCGTTCACTACTCGATGGGCGGCTTATGGGTCGACTATGACCAAATGACGAACATCAAAGGGTTGTTTGCTGCCGGCGAGTGCGACTATTCGATTCACGGCGCGAACCGCCTCGGGGCAAACTCGCTTCTGTCGGCGATTTACGGCGGAATGGTCGCCGGCCCGAACGCCGTCCGCTACATCCGCGGCCTCGAGAAATCGGCGGATGCGATGCCGTCGACGTTATACGACAGCTATGTGAAACGGGAGCAGGAAAAATGGGAGAACATTTTGGCGATGGACGGCACGGAAAACGCCTATGTGCTGCATAAAGAGCTCGGTGAATGGATGACGGCGAACGTGACGATCGTCCGCTACAACGACCGGTTGCTGAAGACGGATGAGAAAATTCAAGAGCTGATGGAGCGGTACAAAAACATCAGCGTCACCGACACGTCGAGATGGAGCAACCAAGGAGCGACGTTTATCCGCCAGCTGTACAACATGCTGCAGCTCGCCCGCGTCATTACGCTTGGCGCTTACCATCGCAATGAAAGCCGTGGGGCGCACTACAAGCCGGAGTTTCCGGAGCGCAATGACGAAGAGTGGCTGAAAACGACGATGGCCCGCTACACGCCAGATGGTCCGGCGTTCCATTATGAAGACGTTGACGTCTCGTTGATTAAACCGCGCAAGCGCGACTACAGCAAAAAGAAAGAGGAAGTGAAGTAAGATGAGCGAGAACAAAACGGTTCGTTTGATCATCACGCGCCAAGATCGTCCGGATTCCGCGCCGTATGAAGAAGAGTTTGTCATTCCGTACCGCCCGAACATGAACGTCATTTCGGCGCTCATGGAAATTCGTCGCAATCCAGTCAACGCCAAAGGGGAAAAAACGACGCCGGTCGCTTGGGAAATGAACTGTCTGGAAGAAGTATGCGGAGCCTGTTCGATGGTCATTAACGGCAAACCGCGCCAGGCGTGCGCCGCGCTCATTGACAAACTCGAGCAGCCGATCCGCCTTGAGCCGATGCGCACATTCCCTGTCATCCGCGACTTGGTCATCGATCGGAGCCGGATGTTTGACGCGTTGAAGCGAGTGAAAGCATGGATTCCGATCGACGGAACGTACGACTTGGGTCCGGGGCCGCGCATGCCAGAGCGGAAGCGGCAATGGGCGTACGAGCTGTCAAAATGCATGACATGCGGCGTCTGCCTCGAAGCGTGCCCGAACGTCAACAGCAAGTCGAACTTTATCGGCCCGGCGCCGCTGTCGCAAGTGCGGCTGTTTAACGCCCACCCGACCGGGGCGATGCATAAAGCCGAACGGCTGCGGGCGATTATGGGCGACGGCGGACTGGCCAACTGTGGCAACTCGCAAAACTGCGTGCAATCGTGCCCGAAGGGCATTCCGTTGACGACATCGATCGCGGCGTTAAACCGCGAAACGACGATTCAAATGTTCCGCGATTTCTTTGGCAGCGACGAAGTGTAGCGGCAGAATCAAAATCCCCTTCATTCGAATAGACATGAGGGGGATTTTTTGTTTTGCTAGACAAGCGGCAGCCAACCGTCTCCGGCGAACCGAAAGATGAAGAAAAAAAGACCCATTTTTCTATTAGATAAGCAAATTTTCGTCACCGCCGCTCTTGCTCTCACATACGATATGGCGAGGAAATACCCATCCGGCAGTTCGGGCCCATTGAGAGCAAGGAGGGTTACAACCGTTGAAGGACAAATCATTTCAATCGAAGCCGCTTTTGACAAAAAGAGAAAAAGAAGTCTTCGAATTGCTCGTGCAAGACAAGACGACGAAAGAGATCGCCCAAGAGCTGTTTATCAGCGAGAAAACGGTCCGCAACCATATTTCGAATGCGATGCAAAAGCTTGGGGTCAAGGGGCGCTCGCAAGCTGTCATTGAATTGCTTCGAATGGGCGAACTTGAACTATAAACGATGCCGGCTTTCCTTGTTGGACAGCCGGCTGTTATGTTCCCTTGCGGCCGGACGAGGCTTGGCGCCCGTCCGGCCTTCGTCCGCGGCGGCCGCCGCATTTTTTTGTTGATTATCTTTGCCGGTGTTGTAAAATGAAAAGTAAGAATAGCTGTCGACGCAAGCCGCCGTTTGAGGCTGGCCGCGGAAACGATCAAGGAGAGATGGTATGCCGTCTGCGATGAATGAACAAACGGTCGCCGAGTTGGAAAAATTGCTTCGCTATATCGCCGCCAATTTGAAACAGCGCGGCCGTGAAATTTTAACCAACTATCCGATCACCCCACCGCAATTTGTCGCCCTGCAGTGGCTGCTTGAAGAAGGGGACTTGACGGTCGGCGAGTTATCGAACAAAATGTATTTGGCGTGCAGCACGACGACCGACTTGGTCGACCGTATGGAGCGGAACGGACTTGTCGCCAGAGTCCGCGATGAACACGACCGCCGCGTCGTCCGCATTCACTTGTTGGAAAAAGGCGAGCGCATCATTGAGGAAGTGATTGAAAAACGCCAGAGAGATTTAGCTAAAGTGTTGGAAAATTTTTCTGAAGAGGAAATCGTTCTCTTTGAGCGTTGTTTGCGCAAATTGCATCAAGAAATGACGAAAGAATGAGGCGATCACTTGGAAAGAGCAATTGGTGTCATTGACTCAGGAGTCGGCGGTTTGACCGTCGCCAAAGAAATTATGAGGCAGCTGCCGAAAGAACAAATTATTTACTTAGGCGACACCGCCCGTTGCCCGTACGGGCCGCGGCCGGTGGAAGAAGTCCGTCGATTTACGTGGCAAATGATTGATTACTTGCGGCAATATCCCTTGAAAATGCTTGTTATCGCCTGCAACACCGCGACGGCGGTCGCGCTTGACGACGTGCGGGCGAAGCTTGACATTCCTGTGCTTGGCGTTATTCATCCCGGCGCTCGCGCGGCCCTGAAAGCGACTAGGCGCGGGCACATCGGCGTCATCGGCACGATTGGCACGATCCGAAGCCGGGCGTATGAAAAGGCGCTTCAATCCATCAATCCGCGCGTCCAAGTCGAGAGCTTGGCCTGTCCGAAATTCGTTCCGCTTGTGGAAAGCGGCGACTTTGAAGGGCAGGAGGCGATGGCGATCGTCGCCGAATCGCTCGCTCCGCTCCGTCCGCTGCCGATCGATGTGCTGATTTTAGGCTGCACGCATTATCCGTTGCTCGCGCCGCTCATTCGCACGTATATGGGCAAACGCGTGAAGCTCATTTGCTCGGGCGGTGAGACGGCTCGTGAAGTGAGCGCGATTTTGCACCACAGCCAGCTCCTTTACACCGGCGAGCGCGAACCGGAGCATTTGTTTTTCACGACCGGGCCGAAAGAGCTGTTTGAAAAGATTTCCGGGAAGTGGTTTGGCAAGCCGATCGGCACGGTCGAAGCGATTCGGCTTTAACCAACCAATCCTTTAGCGTCCATGCGCTAAAGGATTTTTTTATTCTATTTTGGAAAACGGCTCGTATACATAGTAGTACAAACTACGAGTAGGAGGGAACGTCAATGAAACGGACGACTCACATATGGGCGGCGCCGCTGCTCGCCTCGCTGTTGTTGCTTGGCGGCTGCGGTTTGTTTGGGCGAGATGAGGCGGTGAAGGAGATCGATCCGCCGCAAGAGACGAGTTATGTCAAAGACGGCCAAGCGCTTCAGGAAGCGACGGAAAGCCAAAAGGAAGAGAAGGAGAAAGCGAAGGCCACCGAGACGGTGAAAAGAGAGCTGTACTTGATTGACAAAAACGGCTTTGTCGTGCCGCAAACAGTGGAATTGCCGAAAACGCAGGCCGTGGCGAAACAAGTACTCGAATATTTGGTTGAAGACGGACCTGTGTCAGAAATGTTGCCGAACGGCTTCCGCGCGGTCATTCCGGCCGGAACGACGGTGCTTGGCACAAAATTGGAAAAAGACGGAACGTTGATCGCCGACTTTTCTCCGGAATTTAAAAACTATAAGCCGGAGGACGAAAAACGAATTTTGCAGTCCATTACGTGGACATTGACGCAATTTGACAATATCAAGCGCGTCAAAATCCGCATCAACGGCTACGATCAAAACGTGATGCCGGTCAATAAAACACCGATTCAAGATGGGGTAAGCCGCGCCGACGGCATCAATATGGAAGCGAGCGGCGTGCCAGACATTACGAATACGCATCCAGTCACCGTTTATTTTGTCGCCCAACAAGGGAACAGCACATACTATGTGCCGGTGACACGGCGTGTGTCCAATAAGGAGAAAGATGATATTGCCGCGGCCGTCAACGAACTGATTCAAGGACCAGAGCAAGGGAGCGGGCTTGTCGGCGTCTTTCAGCCGGACGCGAAGCTTGTCGATGCCCCGAAATATGAGGATGGCAAAGTGACGCTCAACTTTAACGAAGGCATTTATGGAAGCAACAAGAAAAATGTCATTTCCGACGTCGTGTTGAATTCCCTCGTTTTGTCGCTCACTGAGCAAAAAGGAGTCGAAAGCGTGGCGATCACAGTCAATGGCAAAGCCAATCTTGTCACGGAAGACGGCAAGCCGCTCACCAAACCGGTCGCTCGGCCGCAAAACGTCAATACCGGGACATTTTAACCGGTTGGTGCTGACAGGCTGGAAACGAATAGGACGTTATGGTATAACAAAGAGGTGGAAACGTATTCCGCCTCTTTCTTTTTTTCGCTAGGTGGAAAGAAATGCGGCGTCTGGCATTCCGTTGAAGATGGAGAAAAGGAGGACTCAGTTGATGAGAGCGGACGGACGAAGCAGTTGCGAGCTGCGCCCTGTACATATACACCCGCATTACATGAAGCACGCTGAAGGGTCGGTGCTCATTGAAGTCGGCGACACGAAAGTCATTTGCACGGCGACGGTCGAAGAGAAAGTGCCGTCGTTTATGCGCGGCGGCGGCAAAGGATGGATTACGGCCGAATATGGGATGCTGCCGCGGGCGACAGAGCAGCGGAATGTGAGGGAAGCGAGCAAAGGAAAAGTGTCGGGGCGGACGATGGAAATTCAGCGCTTAATCGGCCGTGCGCTTCGCTCGGTTGTTGATCTTGAACAGCTTGGTGAGCGGACCATTTGGATCGATTGCGACGTCATTCAGGCGGATGGCGGAACGCGGACGGCGTCGATCACCGGTGCGTATGTGGCGCTTGTGTTGGCGCTTGCCAAACTGGTGGAAGAAGGGAGGCTCGAGGCGCTTCCGATCCGCGATTTTCTCGCCGCTACCTCGGTCGGCATCGATCCGGAGCATGGGGTGATTCTTGATTTAGATTACAACGAGGATGCGCGGGCGAAAGTGGATATGAACGTCGTCATGACCGGAGCCGGTCAATTTGTTGAGATTCAAGGGACCGGAGAGGAAGCGGTTTTTTCACGCGCCGAGCTCGATGAATTGCTTGAAGCGGCGCAAATAGGCATCGAGCAGCTCATCGCCGTTCAGCGCCGCGCATTGGGCGAGTGGGCGGCGCGCATCGGCGAAAAAAAAGAAGCGGCAGAGGAGGACACAGAGTGAAGGAGATTGTCATCGCGACCAAAAACGCTGGCAAAGTGCGCGAGTTCGCCGCTTTGTTTGCCAAGCGGGGCGTCGAAGTGAAATCGCTGCTTGACTTTCCGGACGCTCCGGATGTCGCAGAAACGGGAAGCACGTTTGCGGAAAATGCCGTGCTCAAAGCAGAAGCGGCGTCGCGGCGTCTAAAGCGGCCGGTGATCGCCGATGATTCCGGGCTCGTGGTCGATGCGCTCGGCGGCCGGCCGGGCGTTCATTCGGCCCGTTATGCCGGGGAAGATAAAAACGATGCACGCAACATCGCCAAGCTGCTTCGCGAGCTTGACGGGGTGCCGATGGAGCAGCGCACGGCTCGTTTTCATTGTGCGCTCGCCGTCGCGATCCCAGGGCGGCCGACCGCCGTTGTCGAAGCGACATGCGATGGTTATATCGCCGAAGCGCCGCGTGGGGAGGGGGGCTTTGGCTATGATCCGGTTTTTTACCTTCCGGAGCGGGGAAAAACGATGGCGGAGCTTGCGCCCGAGGAAAAAAATCAAATCAGTCATCGCGCCAAGGCGCTGACGAAGCTCGATGAGCAGTGGGAGGAGATCGTCGGTGGAAAGGGGCGGACGGAATGAAGGCGGTGATTGTGAGCGACAGCCATGGGCTGACTGCCGAACTTGCTGCAATTGTCAACCGTCATCGCCATGAAGCGGATTTGTTTATCCATTGCGGCGACTCGGAGTTGGAGGTGGGGGCGGACGAGATTGCCCCGTTTGCCGTCGTACGCGGCAACTGCGATTTCGCCGCGTTTCCTGCTGAGCGCATCGAAGAGGTGGGCGGCGTTCGGTTGTTTGTCACCCACGGCCATTTATACGGGGTGAAAACGTCGCTTTTGCGTTTATCCTATCGCGCACAAGAAACAGGGGCTCACGTCGTTTGTTTCGGCCACTCGCATTTGGCCGGTGCTGAACAAATCGATGGGTTGCTGTTCATCAATCCCGGCAGCATCGCCTTGCCGCGCGGAAGAAAAGAAAAAACGTACGCGGTGCTGACGGTCGACAGCGGACGGGCGCACGTCCAGTTTTATGAAGTGGATGGACAGCCTATTCTCAAAATGGAACAAACGTTTTCTATCTAAGCCGGCAAAACCGCCAGCTTTTTTACGGTAAGCAAGGCCGCTTCAACAGGTTCGCTTTCAAAATGGAAGTGCCATATAGCGTGTTTGGAAAGGGGGCCTGTGTTTGGGCCGCCTTTTTTCGTTTTGGGGAGATGAAGTGGAAAAAGGCGCATCGTTTTGATTCGTCATTTTCATGTCCGAGTGAGAAGCGAACGTTGCTTACGGATCTTTTCTATCAGAAAAATGAGCGCGCCTTGAGCCCGTTATGTTCATATCGAATGAGGAGCGAACTGCGCTCAAGGGCGCGTTTTCTATGAGACGGCAAAGAAAGAAAAAATTTTTTTATATCGGCAAAACCTTGATTCTATCATAATGTAAGCGCATTCAAATAGTTTGACCAATCGGAATTTTCAAAAAACGTTATTGACGGCGCAAAGGTTTCGGATTATTATAATTTTCAAATAAGAGAAACGACTCAATACAATGATCGAGCCGTTCAAAGCAACTGCTGACTGATCAAGGAAGAGGGGAACCGAAGTGGGCGAACAATGGATCTTTTTAAACGGAGAATTTGTGACAAAAGAAAACGCCAAAATTTCCGTGTATGACCATGGATTTTTGTATGGCGACGGGGTATTTGAAGGCATTCGCGTCTATAGCGGCAACGTATTCCGCCTCGAAGAACATATAGATCGGCTATACAATTCAGCGAAGTCGATTTTGCTCGACATTCCGTACACGAAGGAAGAAATGATTGGCCACGTGCTCGAAACGATCCGCCGCAACGGCTATCAAGATGCATACATCCGCCTGGTCGTTTCGCGCGGGGTCGGCGATTTAGGACTGGATCCGTACAAATGCAAAACGCCGCAAATCGTGATTATCGTCGAGCCGCTCGCGCTCTTCCCGAAACATTTATATGAAACCGGCATCGAAGTGGTGACAGTGGCGACGCGCCGCAACCGCTCTGATGTGCTGAGCCCGAAAGTCAAATCGCTCAACTACCTAAACAATGTGCTTGTCAAAATCGAGGCGCATTTGGCGAACGTAAGCGAAGCGCTGATCTTAAACGATCAAGGCTATGTCGCGGAAGGTTCGGGAGACAATGTTTTCATCATCAAAAACGGCGTCATTTACACACCGCCTGGGTATGTCGGGGCGCTTGAAGGCATTACGCGTCAAGCGATCATCGAAATCGCGGAGGATCTCGGCTATACGGTGAAAGAGGAGCCGTTTACCCGCCATGATGTCTATGTCGCGGATGAAGTGTTTTTGACGGGGACGGCGGCCGAAGTCATTTCGGTCATTAAAGTCGATGGCCGGACGATCGGCGACGGGACGCCGGGACCGCATACCAAGCGGTTGCTTGAAGAATTTCGCCGCCGCGTGGTCGTCGAAGGAGTAAAGGTGTATCCGACGAACGCCAATGTCGGTTGATCGTCCATGACAAGTGGATAGCGAAAAAGCGTTGACGAGGATAAGTAGTCAGCGGGGTCAACATCCACAGAGAGCCGGGGGAGCTGCGAACCGGTGATGTTGCCGCTTGATGAACTCACCTCTGAGCGCCAGCCTGAACGCCGGACGGCTAGTAGGGCTGGACGAGTGGAGACGCGCGCTTCACTCGTTACCAAAATGAGCGGCCGGCTTCGGCTGGCCGCTCCTGAGGCGGCCGTCACGGCCGTGAAGAAGGGTGGTACCGCGGAAAGGAAACCTTTTCGCCCCTTTGGCTGGAAATGACAGCCATCGTGGGCGGAAAGGTTTTTTATATGGATGACAAATCACAGGGAGGATCGACGATGACAAAAATGAAAGTCGAGGAACAAGAAAAAGCGAGGACGAAGGCGAGAATGAGCGGGTCGCTGATGCTCATTGAAGCGCTCAAGGAAGAAAAAGTCGAAGTCATCTTCGGCTATCCGGGGGGGGCGGTGCTCCCGCTGTATGACGAGTTGTATAAAGCCGGCGTGTTCCACGTGCTGACGCGGCATGAGCAAGGGGCCATCCATGCGGCGGAAGGATATGCGCGCATTTCTGGAAAACCAGGGGTCGTCATCGCCACCTCCGGCCCGGGAGCGACCAACATCGTCACCGGGTTGACCGACGCGATGATGGATTCGCTGCCGCTCGTCGTCTTTACCGGGCAAGTGGCCACGAGCGTCATCGGCTCGGATGCGTTTCAGGAGGCGGACGTTGTCGGCATTACGATGCCGATTACGAAACACAACTACCAAGTGCGCGACATCAGCGAGCTGCCGAGAATCATTAAAGAGGCGTTTCACATTGCGACGACCGGGCGCCCCGGACCGGTGTTGATCGATATTCCAAAAGACATTACGACGGCCGAAGGGGAGTTTGATTACGATCAAGACGTTCATTTGCCTGGCTATCAGCCGACGACGCAGCCGAACCATTGGCAAATCCGCCGGCTTGTCGAGGCGGTCAGCCAATCAAAGCGGCCGGTCATTTTAGCCGGCGCTGGCATCTTGCACGCCAATGCGTCCAATGAATTGCGGCAATACGCCGAACAGCAAAACATTCCGGTCATTCATACGCTCCTTGGCCTTGGCGGTTTCCCGGCCGACCATCCGCTGTTTTTAGGCATGGCCGGCATGCACGGTACGTATACGGCGAATATGGCGCTGTGTGAATGCGATTTGCTCATCAACATCGGCGCCCGCTTCGATGACCGGGTCACCGGCAATTTAAAATATTTCGCGCCGAAAGCGACCGTCGCCCATATCGACATCGATCCGGCGGAAATCGGCAAAAACGTGCCGACGAAAATTCCAATCGTCAGCGATGCAAAAGCCGCCTTGCAAGAGCTGATCGCCCAGCAAGGCAAGCCGGCGGACACGGCGGCGTGGCTCACGCAGCTTGATGAATGGAAGCGGCGCTTCCCGCTCCATTATGAGCCGGAAGCCGGCACGATCAAACCGCAAAAACTGATCGAGATGATCTATGAAATGACAAACGGCGAGGCGATCGTGACGACGGACGTCGGCCAGCATCAAATGTGGGCGGCGCAATATTACAAGTTCAACCGGCCGCACCGGTGGGTGACGTCCGGGGGGCTCGGCACGATGGGCTTCGGGCTTCCGGCAGCGATCGGCGCCCAGCTCGCCGATCGGAGCGCTACGGTCGTTTCGATCGTCGGCGACGGCGGCTTCCAAATGACGTTCCAAGAACTGTCGGTCATCCAGGAGCTACGGCTGCCGATCAAAATCGTCATCGTCAACAACCAGGCGCTCGGCATGGTGCGGCAATGGCAGGAGCTGTTCTATGACAAACGGTACTCCCATTCGCTCATTCCGAACCAGCCGGATTTCGTCAAGCTTGCCGAAGCATACGGGATGCCAGGTCTGCGGGCGAAGACGGAGGCGGAAGCGGCCGAAGTGTTAAAACAAGCGTTTGCGATGGATGGGCCGGTGCTGCTTGATTTCCATGTCCGCGCCGACGAGAACGTCTATCCGATGGTGGCGCCCGGCAAAGGGCTTCATGAAATGGTGGGGGTGAAAGCATGCGAAGAATCATCACGATGACAGTCAACAACCGCCCCGGCGTCTTAAACCGCATTACCGGGTTGTTTACAAAGCGGCATTACAATATCGAAAGCATTACGGTCGGGCATACGGAAATCGAGGGCATTTCGCGGATGACGTTCGTCGTCAACGTTGACGATGAACGGACGGCGGAGCAAATCATTAAGCAGCTGAACAAGCAGATTGATGTGTTGAAGGTGAATGACATCACCGACCAAGCGATCGTCGCCCGCGAGCTGGCGCTCATTAAAGTTGCCGCTCCTCCGGCGGTCCGCCAGGAAATTTACACGCTCATCGAGCCGTTTCGCGCCTCGATCGTCGACGTAAGCAAAGACAGCCTCGTCATTCAAGTGACCGGCGAGCCGGAGAAAGTCGAGGCGTTGATTGAACTATTGCGCCCGTACGGCATTAAGGAAGTGGCGCGCACGGGAACGACCGCGTTCACCCGCGGGGCGCAAAAAGCGACGACGAATCAGAAAACGGCGTTCATTATTTAACAGCTATCATACAAAACAGCGCTGATTGCTTCATGGAACCGCCAAACAAGGGGCGGCCAAGCGTAGGGATTGTCAAACTACAGAACAAAGGAGAGGGTAATCATGGCAAAAGTCTACTATAACGGGGATGCAAACGAACAATATTTGCAAGGGAAAACGGTCGCGATCATCGGCTACGGCTCGCAAGGCCACGCCCATGCGCAAAACTTGCGCGACAGCGGCGTTCGCGTCATCGTCGGACTGCGAAAAGGAAAATCGTGGGAGCAGGCAGAACAAGACGGGTTTGAGGTGTATTCAGTCCGCGAAGCGGCGAAGCAGGCTGATATCGTCATGGTGCTGCTGCCGGATGAGAAGCAGCCGGCCGTGTACAAAGAGGAAATCGAGCCGGAACTCGAGCCAGGCAATGCGCTTGTGTTTGCGCACGGCTTTAACATCCATTTCAGCCAAATTGTCCCACCGAATCATGTTGACGTCTTCTTGGTTGCGCCGAAAGGCCCAGGCCATCTCGTGCGGCGCACATATACGGAAGGAGCGGGCGTGCCGGCGCTCATCGCCGTCTACCAAGATGTGACCGGACACGCGAAAGAAACGGCGCTCGCCTACGCGAAAGCGATCGGCGCTGCTCGAGCTGGGGTGTTGGAGACGACGTTCAAAGAAGAGACGGAAACCGACTTGTTCGGTGAACAAGCGGTGCTGTGCGGTGGGCTGACGGCGCTCATCAAAGCCGGGTTTGAAACGCTCGTTGAAGCCGGGTATCAGCCGGAAGTCGCCTATTTTGAGTGTTTGCATGAGATGAAGCTCATCGTCGATCTCCTTTACGAAGGCGGTTTGTCGTGGATGCGCTATTCGATTTCCGATACGGCGCAATGGGGCGACTTTATCACCGGCCCGCGCATTATTAACGACGCTGTGAAAGCGGAAATGAAAAAGGTGCTCGATGACATTCAAACCGGCAAATTCGCGAAGAGCTGGATTTTGGAAAACCAAGCGAACCGTCCGGAGTTCAACGCCATCAACCGGCGTGAGAATGAGCATTTGATTGAGATTGTCGGACGCGAACTGCGAAGCATGATGCCGTTTGTGAAGGCAAAACAAATCGAGGCGGTGGTGCCAGGTGCGAAAAATTAAGTTTTTTGATACCACATTGCGTGATGGGGAACAATCCGCTGGTGTGAACTTGAATTTGCAAGAAAAGTTGGAAATTGCCCGTCAACTTGAACGGCTGCGGGTTGACATCATCGAGGCGGGTTTCCCCGCCTCATCGAAAGGCGATTTTGAGGCGGTCAAACAAATTGCCGAAACGGTGAGAACATGCTCGGTCACCGGGCTGTCGCGCTCGGTCCGAAGCGACATTGATGCGGCGTGGGAGGCGTTAAAAGGCGGCGCGGAGCCGCGGCTCCACCTATTCATCGCCACCTCGCCGATCCATATGGTGCATAAATTGCGGATGACGCCGGAACAAGTGATTGAAGCGGCGGTTGAGGCGGTGAAATACGCGAAGCGCTTTTTCCCGATCGTCCAATGGTCGGCGGAAGATGCGTGCCGAAGCGAGTTGCCGTTTTTGGCGAAAATCGTCGCCGAAGTGATCAAAGCCGGCGCCTCGGTGATCAACATTCCGGATACGGTCGGCTATATTACGCCGAAAGAATACGGGGAAATTTTCCTCTATTTGCAAAACAATGTTCCGAATATTGAAAAGGTTTCACTCTCCGCTCATTGTCATGATGACTTGGGCATGGCGGTGGTGAACTCGCTGTCGGCCATTGAACATGGAGCGACGCAGGTCGAGTGCACGATCAACGGCATCGGCGAGCGGGCCGGCAATGCGGCGCTTGAGGAAATCGCTGTCGCCCTTCACATCCGCAAAGACTACTATCAAGTGGAAACGCGCCTCAATTTGCAGGAAATTAAGCGCACAAGCAATCTTGTCAGCAAGCTGACCGGGGTCGTCGTTCCACCCAACAAAGCGGTCGTCGGCAAAAACGCGTTTGCGCATGAATCGGGCATCCATCAAGACGGCGTCTTAAAAGAAAAAACGACATACGAAATCATTTCGCCGGAGCTCGTCGGCGTGCCGTCGAATTCGATGGTGCTCGGCAAACATTCCGGCCGCCATGCGCTTCGCAACCGGGTTGAGGAGCTCGGCTACACGTTGTCCGATGAAGAAATCAATCAGCTGTTTGTCCGTTTTAAAGAATTGGCGGACAAAAAGAAGGACATTACCGACGACGATTTAATCGCGTTGATTTTCGAAGAGAAGTTCGACCACTTTAAAGATTTTTACCAATTGTCTTCCATTCAAGTGCAATACGGGACGAATCAAATTCCGACAGCGGTAGTTGTACTGAAAGACGGGAAGGGGAATGAAATCCAAGAAGCGGCGACCGGCGCCGGCAGCGTCGAGGCGCTGTACAATACATTGGAACGTTGCTTCCAAACGCCGGTGACGCTGCTTGACTACCGGATCGAATCGGTCGGCGGCGGCCGCGATGCGTTGGCCCAAGTGTTCGTCAAAGTGCGCGCCCATGACATCGAGACGAGCGGGCGCGGCACTGCACAAGACGTGTTGGAAGCATCGGCGAAAGCGTACATCAACGCCATCAACCGTGTGTTTATGATCGAAGCGATGCGCGGCGAAAACGAGAAAGTGGCAACACCATAAAAACGGGGGGATTCAGAATGGGAAACTATCGGATTGCCGTCTTGCCAGGGGATGGCATCGGCAAAGAAGTGACGTCCGGAGCGGTCGAGGTATTAAAAGCGGTCGGCATCCGGTTTGGCCACGAGTTTACGTTTGAATATGGATTGATCGGTGGAGCGGCGATCGATGAGGCGGGGACGCCGCTCCCCGAGGAAACGCTCCGCCTTTGCCGAGAAAGCGATGCGGTGCTGCTTGGGGCGGTCGGCGGTCCGAAGTGGGATGACAGCCCTCCGCATTTGCGCCCGGAAAAAGGATTGCTTGCCATTCGCAAGCAGCTCGACTTATATGCCAACTTGCGGCCGGTTGTTTGCTATGACAGTTTGGTTTCCGCTTCGCCGTTAAAACCGGATCTCGTGCAAGGCGTCGATTTTGTCATCGTCCGCGAGCTGACCGGCGGCATTTACTTCGGCCAGCCGAGCGGCCGCGTCGTCGAAAACGGCGAAGAAAAAGCAGTGGACACCTTGTTATATAAAAAGGAAGAAATTGAGCGGATCGTCCGCATGGCGTTTATACTCGCACGCGGGCGGAAGAAAAAAGTGACTTCGGTCGACAAGGCGAACGTCCTTTCGTCAAGCCGTCTATGGCGGGAAGTGGCCGAAGAGGTGGCGAAGCAGTTTCCGGACGTCACGCTTGAGCATATGCTTGTTGACAATGCCGCGATGCAGCTCATCCGTGCGCCGAAGCAGTTTGATGTCATTGTGACAGAAAACATGTTTGGCGACATTTTAAGCGATGAAGCCTCCATGTTGTCCGGTTCGCTCGGGATGCTGCCGTCAGCCAGCTTATCCGCTTCCGGTCCGAGCTTGTATGAGCCGGTGCACGGTTCAGCGCCTGATATCGCCGGCATGAACAAAGCCAATCCGATTGCGGCGATTTTGTCGGCCGCGATGATGCTTCGACTGTCGTTCGGGCTCACCGCGGAAGCGGAGGCGGTAGAGCACGCGGTGTGGCAGGCGCTCGCCCTAGGTTTGCGCACCGCCGACTTGGCGCCAAGCGGCGGCCGCATCGTATCCACGAACGAAATGGTCGAAGAAATCAAAGCGGCGGTGCTGGATTATACGGCCATTGCTCAAATTATGACCGTTTATGCCTAAGACGTGCGAGGTGAAAGCCAATGAAGCCGAAAACGATCATCGATAAAATTTGGGAAAACCACGTCGTCTACCGTGAGGAGGGCAAACCGGATTTATTGTACATCGATTTGCACTTAGTGCATGAAGTGACCTCGCCGCAAGCGTTTGAAGGATTGCGGCAAAAAGGGCGGAAGGTGCGGCGGCCGGATTTGACCTTTGCGACGATGGACCATAACGTGCCGACCGTTAACCGATTTGTGATTACCGACGAAGTGGCGCGCAACCAAATCGCTGCGCTTGAGCGCAACTGCCGCGAGTTCGGCATTCCGCTCGCCGACCTACACAGCGAAGAGCAAGGAATCGTTCACGTCATCGGCCCAGAGCTCGGGTTGACCCAGCCGGGAAAAACGATCGTTTGCGGCGACAGCCATACGTCGACGCACGGGGCGTTTGGCGCCTTGGCGTTTGGCATCGGCACGAGCGAAGTCGAGCATGTATTGGCTACACAAACGCTTTGGCAGCATAAGCCGAAAACGCTGCAAATTTGCATCAACGGCCGCCTCGGCAAAGGAGTGACCGCCAAAGATGTCATCTTGGCCATTATCGGCCGCTATGGTGTTGGCATCGGCACCGGTTATATTATCGAATTTACAGGCGAAGCGATCCGACGCATGTCGATGGAAGAGCGAATGACGATTTGCAACATGTCGATTGAAGCTGGGGCGAGAGCCGGCCTCATCAGTCCGGATGAAACGACGTTTGCCTATTTGCGCGGCCGCAAATATGCGCCAAAAGGCGAGGAGTTTGACAAGGCGGTGGAACGGTGGCGGGCGCTTGCAAGCGATGAGGGGGCGGAATACGATAAAACGATTGAAATCGATGCGTCGACGATCGCTCCGATGGTGACGTGGGGGACGAACCCCGCGATGAGCACTTCCGTCGATGGCGTCGTGCCGCATCCCGAGCAATTTGAAAGCAAAACAGAGCAAAACGCGGTGCGCCGGGCGCTTGAGTACATGGGGCTCAAGCCGGGCACGCCGATTACGGATATTCCGGTGCAGCACGTCTTCATCGGTTCGTGCACCAACTCACGCCTCAGCGATTTGCGCGCGGCGGCGAGCATCGTGAAAGGGAAAAAAGTGGCTCCGGGTGTACGGGCGCTCGTCGTGCCTGGATCGCAGCAAGTGAAAAAACAAGCCGAGGCGGAAGGGTTGGCGCAAATTTTCATCGACGCCGGTTTTGAATGGCGCGACTCCGGCTGCAGCGCCTGTTTGGGCATGAACCCGGACATCATTCCGGAAGGCGAGCACTGTGCGTCAACGTCGAACCGCAACTTTGAAGGGCGGCAAGGAAAAGGGGCGCGCACGCATCTCGTCAGCCCGGTGATGGCCGCGGCGGCTGCGATTTACGGACATTTTGTCGATGTGCGCCAGCTT
This sequence comes from Geobacillus sp. CAMR5420, assembly GCF_000691465.1. Taxonomy (NCBI): domain Bacteria; kingdom Bacillati; phylum Bacillota; class Bacilli; order Caryophanales; family Anoxybacillaceae; genus Geobacillus; species Geobacillus sp. CAMR5420. The sequence goes on along the minus strand of NZ_JHUS01000054.1, from coordinate 128,354 downwards.
GAAGCCGAGCCGGTCTGTTAAATTGACGATCGTGATGGCAAAAGAGGCGGCGCGGCATCCTAGGAAGCCGAGCTCCTTTGCCATCAGTGACATCCATAACGGAAGGGGGAAAGGACGATGAAGCCGTTTACGATCCATCGCGGAAAAACCGCCGGCATCGATCGTGCGAATATTGATACCGATCAAATCATTCCAAAGCAGTTTTTGAAACGGATTGAACGCACCGGCTTTGGCCAGTTTCTCTTTTACGATTGGCGGTATTTGAGCGACGGCACGCCAAATCCGGAGTTTGAGCTCAACCGCCCGGAAAACGAAGGGGCGACGATTTTAGTCGCCGATGAAAACTTCGGCTGCGGCTCATCGCGCGAACATGCGCCGTGGGCGCTGCAAGATTACGGATTCCGCGTCATCATTGCCCCATCGTTTGCCGATATTTTTTACAACAACTGCTTAAAAAACGGGCTGTTGCCGATCCGGCTGGATAAAGAGGATGTCCGCTACTTGCTGCGCCAAAGCGAGCGCGCAGACTATGAACTGACGGTTTCGCTTGAAGAACAGCGGGTATTTGACGATGAAGGATTTTCGCGTCCGTTTGACATTGACCCGTATCGAAAACAGCTGTTGCTAAAAGGATGGGACGAAATTGATTTGACGTTTGTGTACGAAGCGCATATCGCCGCCTACGAACGACGGCATTGTCCACGGCCGTAAGCGCCATGTGTTCCGGGCGGCAAGGAGAGATGGGTTGCTCTGCCAATCGGCGGGAGCAGCCTTTTTCGCGTTTGACGGCGTCTGCGTCCAGAGGCCGGCTGCTTTTCGGCAAACAAGCGGCTTGTGTTACCCAGCAAGACGCGGGTTGTTTCGCGAGGGAAAACTTGTTACACTGATGGTAAATGCAAATGGGAGCGGGCGAAGATGGCCGGGAAAAAAGGAAAAATCATCATGTTTCCGCAAACAAAAGAACGGCTTATGGAAGAGGCGTTTGCTGCGCTCGAGGCGAAGCGATATAAAGAAGCGCTCCGCTTTTTGCGCGCCGCCGAACAGCTTGGCGACCACAGCTTTCCGGTTCGGCTTGGGCTGGCTGTCTGTTGCTATGAGCTTGGGGAATATGATGAGGCGGAGCGGCGTCTTGCCGGTTTGCTTGACGAGCAACCGGGCAACGGTGAACTGTTGCAAATGTATATTGCCATATTGTTGCAAACGAATCGATACAGCAAGGCCGAAACCGTGATCCGCCACGCCTTGCGCCGTCCGTCGCTATCCGTTTCGCTGCGCGAACAGCTTCACCAGCTGCTTCGATTCAGTGAAAAAATGAATGCCCGCACGCTTCCGCCCGCGGAGTGGAAGCGGGTGAGACGGCTGCTTGAGTCCGGGGACATTGCTGAGCAGCTGCAACTGATTAAACAACTGGAAAAAGAAGACATCGATCCGGTGCTGCCGTTGCTCAAGCAATATTTACGCGCACCGGAAAAAAGCCCGATGGCGAAAACGATGCTTCTTCGCCTGTTGACAGGGAAGCGAGTCAATGAAACGGTGACGGTTGAAAAATTTGGCCGTTGCATGGAGGTCGTCCCGTCAGCGTTGGACGAACAGACGGAAACGGAATTTGCTTCCGAACTGCTGGGCCGGCTTGAGCAGCAGCTCGCGGCGGAAAGCCCGAGCTTATACGAAACGGCGGCGGAAATTTGGCTTCGCTATGCATATGTGTTGTATCCGTTTCCGCCGGAGCCGGCGGATGCAGCGGCCTGGCTTGCTGCTCTCCATTGGATGGCGAGCCGGTTTTTAGGCTTGGATGCTGACGCGGCCGCCTTGGCCGACCGCTACGGTGTGGAGGCGGCGGAGATGGCAAGGCTTTGCCAAAAACTATATGAAATAGAGGAACTTTCCTCCCTCTAATGGCTCGTTCTCTGTTGAAACATGGCTGTTGTATGGTATAATATAATGGCTGTGCTATGTATCTGTTTTCGCATACTTGTCTACATAATCGGGCATCATAAAAAGATCTGGACAAGCGGAGTGCGCTATGGTCCGAGCAATGATTTCAGGTGGAGGGAACAAGGATGTCAGTCAAATGGGAAAAGCTTGAAGGGAACGAAGGCGTATTGACCGTTGAGGTCGACGCCGAGAAAGTGAACAAAGGCTTGGACGCCGCGTTTAAAAAAGTGGTGAAAAACATCACGCTTCCGGGCTTCCGCAAGGGGAAAGTGCCGCGCGTTCTGTTTGAAAAACGCTTCGGCGTCGAAGTGCTCTATCAAGATGCGCTCGACATTTTGCTGCCAGAGGCGTATGCCAAAGCCGTCGAAGAGGCAGGCATCGAACCGGTGTCAATGCCGGAGATTGACATTGAGCAAATGGAAAAAGGCAAAAGCTTAATTTTCAAAGCGAAAGTGACCGTAAAGCCGGAAGTGAAGCTCGGTCAATACAAAGGGCTTGAAGTGGAAAAAATGGATACAACCGTGACGGACGAAGATGTCGAAAACGAACTGAAACGCCTGCAAGAAGATTACGCTGAACTTGTCGTGAAAGAAGACGGGACAGTGGAAAACGGTGATACGGTCGTCATCGATTTCGAAGGATTTGTCGACGGCGAGCCGTTTGAAGGCGGCAAGGCGGAGAACTATTCGCTTGAAATCGGTTCTGGAACGTTCATTCCGGGGTTTGAAGAACAGCTTGTCGGCATGAAAGCCGGCGAGGAAAAAGAAATCCAAGTCACATTCCCGGATGAATACCACGCGAAACAATTGGCCGGCAAACCGGCGACGTTCAAAGTGCAAGTGCATGAAGTGAAAGCGAAACAGTTGCCGGCGCTTGACGATGAGTTTGCCAAAGACGTCGATGAAGAAGTCGAAACGCTTGACGAACTGAAGGCGAAAATTCGCGCCCGTTTGGAAGAGGAGAAAAAGAACGAGGCGGAGACTGCCTTGCGCAATGCGGTTGTCGAAAAAGCGGCAGCCAACGCCGAAATGGATATTCCAGAGGTCATGATCAAAAATGAAACCGACCGGATGCTTCGCGAATTTGACCAACGCCTGCAAATGCAAGGTCTGAACTTGCAGTTGTATTACCAATTCTCCGGCCAAGATGAAGCGTCGTTGCGCGAGCAAATGAAAGAAGATGCCGAAAAACGGGTGCGCGCGGCGTTGACGCTTGAAGCGATCGCGAAGGCCGAAAACATTGAAGTAACCGACGAGGAAGTAAACAAAGAGCTCGAAAAAATGGCGGAAGCCTACAAGCTGAGCGTGGACAAGCTGAAAGAGCTGCTCGGCAGCTTAGATGGCGTCAAAGAAGATTTGAAATGGCGGAAAACAGTCGATTTTCTTGTAGAGCACAGCAAGGTTGCGGCATAATATATCTTAAGGAAGGAACAAGGCGCGAGACTTCGTGCCTTGTTCTTTATCCACAACCATGGCGCCTGAACGGCAATTTTCAAACTTTTCCAAATGGACGACGGTTTTTTCATTCGCTTTCTCAGGAACATGTATGGTAAAATAGCGAATACATACATTTTTACGACATAAGAGATGGCGGACATGGATACATAAGCAGGCGCGATTTCGTTGGCAAGGGGTGAATGATATGTTTAAATTCAATGATGAAAAAGGGCAATTGAAATGTTCGTTCTGCGGCAAAACACAAGACCAAGTCCGAAAGCTCGTTGCCGGTCCGGGGGTTTACATTTGCGACGAGTGCATTGAGCTATGCACGGAAATTGTTGAAGAGGAGCTCGGCAATGAAGAGGAATTTGAATTTAAAGACGTGCCGAAACCGTTGGAAATTCGGGAAATTCTAGATGAGTACGTCATCGGTCAAGATGAGGCGAAAAAATCGCTCGCCGTTGCGGTTTACAATCATTATAAACGGATCAATTCCGGCAGCAAAATCGATGATGTCGAGCTGTCGAAAAGCAACATTTTAATGATCGGGCCGACCGGGAGCGGGAAAACGCTGCTGGCGCAAACATTGGCGCGCATTTTGAACGTGCCGTTTGCCATCGCCGATGCCACCTCGCTTACAGAGGCCGGCTATGTTGGCGAAGACGTCGAAAACATTTTGTTAAAGCTCATCCAAGCGGCTGATTATGACGTCGAACGGGCGGAAAAAGGCATTATCTACATCGATGAAATTGACAAAATCGCCCGCAAATCGGAAAACCCTTCCATCACTCGCGACGTATCCGGCGAAGGGGTGCAACAGGCGCTGTTGAAAATTTTAGAAGGCACCATTGCCAGCGTTCCGCCGCAGGGCGGCCGCAAACATCCGCATCAAGAATTCATTCAAATCGATACGACGAACATTTTGTTCATTTGCGGTGGAGCGTTTGATGGCATTGAGCCGATCATCAAGCGCCGTCTTGGCAAAAAAGTGATCGGTTTTGGCGCGGAAATGAACCAGACGGATGTCGACGAGAAAAACTTGTTGTCGAAAGTGCTGCCGGAAGACTTGCTCAAATTCGGACTTATTCCGGAGTTCATCGGCCGTCTGCCGGTCATTACGACGCTCGAGCCGCTCGACGAACAGGCGTTGATCGACATTTTGACGAAACCGAAAAATGCCATTGTGAAGCAATACCAAAAAATGCTGGAGCTTGACGGCGTTGAGCTCGAGTTTGAAGAAGCGGCGCTCCGTGAAATCGCGAAAAAAGCGATTGAGCGGAAAACGGGCGCGCGCGGCCTTCGCTCGATCATCGAAGGCATTATGCTCGATGTGATGTTTGAGCTGCCGTCGCGCGAAGATGTGCAAAAGTGCATCATCACGCTCGACACGGTGCGCGGCACAAAGCCGCCGACGCTGATCCGTCATGATGGCACCGTCATCGAGCTGGAACGGAAAACATCTGCCTGATGGGAAAACCGCCTTTTTTCGGCGGTTTCTTTTTTTGCCGCCCATGCCCCGCGCGCCCGCTGGCGCTTTTTTGGTTTATTCCCGCCAGTTCGCGGAGATACTATCATACTACATACCATCTAAAGGCAGGAGGATATCGGGGCATGGATTGGACGAACATCGTACTGGTCATCCAGCTGTTTTTCGGGGTCATCATCGGCCTTTATTTTTGGAATTTGCTAAGAGGGCAGCGTGTGCAAAAAGTTTCGATTGATAAAGAGTCGCGCAAAGAGATGGAACAGCTCCGCAAGCTGCGTTCGATTTCGCTCACCGAGCCGCTGGCGGAAAAAGTGCGGCCGAAAAGTTTTGACGACATCGTCGGTCAGGAAGACGGCATCAAGGCGTTAAAAGCTGCTTTATGCGGCCCCAACCCGCAACATGTCATCATTTACGGGCCGCCCGGCGTCGGCAAGACGGCAGCTGCTCGGCTCGTGCTTGAGGAAGCGAAAAAAAATCCGCTCTCCCCGTTTAAGAAAAATGCGGTATTCGTGGAGCTTGACGCGACGACGGCGCGCTTTGACGAGCGCGGCATCGCCGACCCCCTCATCGGCTCGGTGCACGACCCGATTTACCAAGGGGCCGGGGCGATGGGGCAAGCCGGCATTCCTCAGCCGAAGCAAGGGGCGGTGACGAACGCCCACGGGGGCGTTTTATTCATCGACGAAATCGGCGAGCTTCATCCGATCCAAATGAACAAGTTGTTGAAAGTGCTTGAGGACCGGAAAGTATTTTTTGAAAGCGCCTATTACAGCAAAGAAAATCCGCAAATCCCAAGCCATATTCACGATATTTTCCAAAATGGACTGCCGGCTGATTTCCGTCTTGTCGGGGCGACGACGCGCACGCCGAACGAAATTCCTCCGGCCATTCGCTCTCGCTGCCTGGAAGTATTTTTCCGTGAATTGGACCAAGATGAAATCGCCCTCATCGCGAAAAAGGCGGCGGAAAAAATCCGCTTGAACGTGTCAGAAAGCGGCATTCGCCTCCTTGCCGCCTATGCGCGCAACGGGCGGGAGGCGGTCAACATGATGCAAATTGCCGCTGGCCTAGCCATCACGGAAAACCGAGAACACATTTTGGACAAAGATATTGAATGGGTCATTCAATCGAGCCAAATGACTCCGCGCTATGAGAAGAAAATCGCTTCCGCTCCGGCGGTCGGCGTCGTCAATGGCCTTGCCGTGTACGGCCCGAACACCGGCGCGCTGTTGGAAATTGAGGTGACCGCTTTGCCGGCCAAAGGGAAAGGGTCGATCAATGTCACCGGCATTGTCGAGGAGGAAAGCATCGGCAGTGCAGAAAAATCGGTGCGGCGCAAAAGCATGGCGCGCGGCTCGGCGGAAAACGTCATTACGGTGTTGCGGGCGATGGGCGTGCCAGCGGACCGCTACGACATTCATGTCAACTTTCCGGGCGGGGTGCCGGTTGACGGCCCGTCAGCCGGGGTGGCGATTGCCGTCGGCATTTATTCCGCCATCTACCAGCTGCCAGTCGATCATACGGTCGCGATGACCGGAGAAATCAGCATCCGTGGCTGCGTGAAACCGGTCGGCGGCGTGTTCGCCAAAATCAAAGCGGCCAAACAAGCCGGGGCGAAAAAAGTCATCATCCCGATTGAGAATATGCAATCGTTGCTAGGCGAAGTCAGCGGCATTCAAATCATCGCCGTCCGCCGCCTCGAGGAAGTGCTCGTCCATGTGTTCGGCGAAGAGGCGCTCCGCCGCGGCCCCGCGCTGCTGCCAGCGGCTATGGACCGCTCGGAGAAAAAGCTCGTCTAGCCAAAGGAAACGGCGGCAAGGCGAACGATTGGCAACGAAAGCGGGCGATCCGCTCGCAACCGAGTCGGGCGGTTCGCCCGGCCTCTCTTTTATGTACGGCTTCGGCGCAAGCGGATCGTCGCTGAAGTCGGTTTTTCTTTGCCTGCAGACGGAGCGCCGCGCGCTTTTTCGTTCGTCAAATTTTACAAACCCGGCTACCGTACTATACAATAAACGAATAGAAGCGAGAGATGGAGGTGTTCGGCGTGAACGGAAAGAAAAAGGAGACGGTCGTTCCGCTTTTGCCGCTGCGTGGGCTGCTCGTGTTTCCGACGATGGTGCTCCATTTGGATGTCGGGCGCGAGAAATCGGTCAAAGCGCTCGAACAAGCCATGGTTGAGGATCATATGATTTTGCTGACGTCGCAAAAAGACGTTGCCATCGACGAACCGGACATGGATGACTTATATAAAATGGGAACGATCGCGCGCGTCAAGCAACTTCTAAAACTCCCGAACGGCACGTTCCGCGTGCTTGTCGAAGGCGTCGCTCGGGCGCTCATTACGGAAGTGATCAGCGAGGAGCCGTACTTTCTCGTCAAAGTCGAAAAGTTTGCTGATCGGGCGGCGAAAGATTTAGAAGATGAGGCGCTCAAGCGGACGATGCTTGAATATTTCGAGCAGTACATAAACTTGTCCAAGCGGCTGTCGGTCGACATTTACGCCTCGATCGTCGACATCGATGAGCCGGGGCGAATGGCGGACATCATCGCCTCGCACTTGCCGCTTAAGCTTGAGGAAAAACAGCGCATTTTAGAAACGATCGACGTGAAAGAGCGCCTCAATAAAATCATCCAAATTTTGCACAACGAAAAAGAAGTGCTCCAGCTTGAGAAAAAGATCAGCGCCCGCGTCAAGCAGTCGATGGAGCGGACGCAAAAAGAGTATTATTTGCGCGAGCAAATGAAGGCGATTCAAAAAGAGCTTGGCGAAAAAGAAGGAAAAACGGGCGAAGTCGAGGAGCTGAAAGAAAAAATCGAGGCGGCCGGCATGCCGGAGCATGTGAAACAAACGGCATTGAAGGAGCTTGACCGCTATGAAAAAATTCCGGCGACCTCAGCGGAAAGCGCAGTCATTCGCAACTACCTCGATTGGCTCATCGCCTTGCCGTGGTCGAAAGAAACAGAAGACATCCACGACATTAAGCGGGCGGAAGCGATTTTAAACGAGGAGCATTACGGGCTCGATAAAGTGAAAGAACGGGTGCTTGAATTTTTATCTGTCAAGCAGCTGACGAAATCGTTAAAAGGTCCGATTCTTTGCCTCGCCGGACCGCCGGGGGTCGGCAAAACGTCGCTCGCCCGCTCGATCGCCAAAGCGCTCGGCCGCCGCTTCGTCCGCGTTTCGCTCGGCGGCGTCCGCGACGAATCGGAAATTCGCGGCCATCGCCGCACGTATGTCGGCGCCATGCCGGGACGCATTATCCAGGGGATGAAAAAAGCAGGCACGATCAACCCCGTCTTCTTGCTTGATGAAATCGACAAAATGTCGAGCGATTTCCGTGGCGATCCATCGGCGGCCATGCTGGAGGTGCTTGACCCGGAGCAAAATCATACGTTCAGCGACCATTACATTGAAGAGCCGTACGATCTATCGAAAGTCATGTTTATCGCCACGGCCAACCATTTGGCGGCGATTCCGCAGCCGCTCTTGGACCGGATGGAAGTGATCCACATACCAGGCTACACAGAAGTGGAGAAGCTGCATATCGCCAAGCGGCATTTGCTGCCGAAACAAATCACCGAGCACGGGCTGAAAAAGGCGGCGTTGCAAATTCGCGATGACGCGATGCTCGATATCATCCGCCATTATACGCGCGAAGCCGGGGTGCGGGAGCTTGAGCGGCAGCTCGCCGCTATCTGCCGAAAAGCGGCCCGCCTCATCGTTTCCGGCGAGAAAAAGCGGGTTGTGATCACAGAAAACAATCTTGAGGAATTTTTAGGGAAGCGAAAATACCGCTACGGCCGAGCGGAGGCGGAAGACCAAGTTGGCGTGGCGACCGGGCTGGCGTATACGGCGTTTGGCGGCGATACGCTCGCAATCGAAGTGTCGCTCGCGCCAGGCAATGGGAAACTCGTGCTGACCGGCAAGCTCGGCGATGTCATGAAAGAATCAGCGCAAGCGGCGTTCAGCTACGTGCGGTCGCGCGCTGAGGAGCTTGACATTGATCCGAAGTTCCATGAGAAATATGATATTCACATCCACGTTCCGGAAGGCGCGGTGCCGAAAGACGGGCCATCGGCCGGCATTACGATTGCGACCGCACTCATTTCCGCTTTGACGGGCAAGCCGGTGAGCCGTTTTGTCGGCATGACCGGGGAAATTACGCTGCGCGGCCGCGTTCTTCCGATCGGGGGGCTGAAAGAGAAAACGTTAAGCGCCCACCGTGCCGGATTGAAAACAGTCATTTTGCCGAAAGACAATGAAAAAGATTTGGCTGACATTCCGGAAACGGTGAAGCGCGACTTGCGCTTTGTGCTCGTCTCCCATCTCGATGAGGTGCTGCCGCACGCGTTGGTGGGGTGGAAGCGATGAATGTGAAGAAAGCAGAGCTTGTGACCAGTGCCGTCAAGCCGGAACAATATCCGGACGGCGGACGGCCGGAGGTGGCGCTCGCCGGCCGTTCGAACGTCGGCAAATCATCATTCATCAACAAAATGATCAACCGGAAAAATTTGGCGCGCACCTCCTCAAAGCCAGGCAAAACGCAGACGTTGAATTTTTATTTGATTAACGACTCGTTTTACTTTGTGGACGTGCCAGGTTATGGCTTCGCCCGCGTGTCGAAGCAGGAGCGGCAAAAATGGGGGAAAATGATGGAGACGTACTTTACGACGCGCGAGGTGCTCAAGGCGGCGGTCCTGCTCGTTGACTTGCGCCATCCGCCGACGAAAGACGATGTGATGATGTACGAGTTTTTGAAACATTACGAGATCCCGGTGATCGTCATCGCGACGAAAGCGGATAAAGTGCCGCGCGGCAAGCATCAAAAACACGCGAAAATCGCGCGCGAGACGCTGCGGATGGCTGACGGCGACCCGCTCATTTTGTTTTCCGCCGAGACCGGGCAAGGGAAAGATGAAGCATGGGCGGCGCTTTTGCCGTTTGTGGCCTCATGACGAAAACACCAGCGATTCGGCTGGTGTTTTCGCTTCCAAGGCTATTTTCGCCTAGCCCATAATATATAGATACCGATGGCGATGAGTCCGAGCGGCCAAAACTTCCAGACAGAGGAAAGTCCGGCTTGGACGAGGTGAAAGAATGGCTGGCCGCGCCCGGAAAACGTCAGCAAGACAGCGAGAAGCAAAAAAAGCACGCCAAAGCCGGCCCCGCCTTTTTGTTTGCGGCTGCTGGCGAAAAAAGCGAGCGCGATGAGGAAAAAAAACATGTTCACGCCGCGGGGCCAGAACGAAAATGCACCCGCAAGGAGCAACTCAACGCCAAATCCGAGTAAAAGAAAGCCGGGGAAAAGGTAAGCATATTCGCGCGCTGAATGCGCCTGGCCAAGCAAAGCCGCGCCGCAAATGGCAAGCAAGGCCGGCCACCCTTGGAAGAAATGGAAAAGGGGGGATTCCAACTGTCCGGCGAGAAAATACAGCCCGAGGCCGATGAACAAGATGCCGGCGAATACCGTTCGGGTTTTCATGATCGTCGCGTCCTCCGTTTCCCTTTTGGACATGTTTATGATAGAATGATCACTGTCTACAGTTTAGCATAGCTTTGGAGGCATGTTCACAATTTTTTCAAACCGGAACGATGGACGGTTGTGATATAATGATAGAAGGGATTCGGTCAATAAGGGGGATGGCATCGTGCAAATCGTAGTCGTTGGCGTCGACTATAAAACCGCCCCTGTAGAAATCCGCGAAAAGCTCGCGTTTGCGGAAGCGGAACTCGGTGCGGCGATGAAACAGCTCGCCAAGCAAAAAAGCGTGCTCGAAAATGTGATCGTCTCGACGTGCAACCGGACGGAAGTTTATGCAGTGGTCGATCAACTGCATACCGGCCGTTACTATATTAAAGCATTTTTAGCCGAATGGTTTGGCGTTAGAGTGGAAGCGATTGCTCCGTATTTGCGTGTGCTTGAAGGAGAGGCGGCCATCCAGCATTTGTTCCGCGTGGCGGCTGGCCTTGATTCGATGGTGCTTGGGGAAACGCAAATTTTAGGGCAAGTGAAAGACAGCTATTTGCTCGCTCAAGAGATCGGGACGAGCGGCACGATTTTCAACCATCTGTTCAAGCAGGCAGTGACCTTTGCGAAGCGCGCCCACTCGGAAACGGGCATCGGCGCGCACGCTGTATCGGTCAGCTATGCGGCGGTTGAGCTGGCGAAGAAAATTTTCGGCCGCCTTGCCGGCAAGCACGTCTTGATTATCGGGGCCGGCAAAATGGGGACGCTGGCGGCGCAAAACTTGTGCGGCAGCGGCGTCGGGAAGGTGACGGTTGTCAATCGGACGCTTGAAAAAGCGAAACAGCTTGCTAAGCAGTTTGCCGGCGAGGCGAAGCCGCTCGGCGAATTGTCATGCGCTTTGCTGGAAGCGGATATCGTCATCAGCTCGACGGGAGCCAAAGGCTATATTTTGACGAAGGAAATGGTGGCGCCGCTTGAGAAAATGCGCAAAGGCCGCCCGCTCTTTATGGTTGACATCGCGGTGCCGCGCGATTTGGATCCGGCGTTGGCTGATTTGGAAACCGTGTTTTTGTACGACATCGACGATTTGCAAGATGTGGTGGCGGCCAACTTGGCGGAACGGCAAAAGGCAGCGGCTCGCATTGAAACGATGATCGAAGCGGAACTTATGGCGTTCAGCCAATGGATGCAGACGCTCGGCGTCGTGCCAGTCATCGCCGCATTGCGCGAAAAGGCGCTGGCCATCCAAGCGGAAACGATGAAAAGTTTGGAGCGGAAACTGCCGCATTTGTCGGAGCGCGATTGGAAAGTGTTGAACAAACATACGAAAAGCATTATTAACCAGCTGCTCCGCGATCCGATTTTGCAGGCGAAGGAACTCGCCGCCGGCCCGAATGCCGAGGAGGCGCTTCAGCTGTTTATGAAAATTTTCAATATCGAAGATGCGGTGAAAGCCGAGCGGCGCATGCAGCAGGCGAAATCCGAGCAGCGCGATGAACAAGACGCGGAAGCGGTCCGTGCCGCCCGCCCATCATGGCAGCTGTAAGGTGGGATGGATGGTGGCGCTGTTGTATGAGCTGTCCATTTTGCTTTACATCGCCTCGATCCTTTTCTATTTCATCGATTTTTTGCAACAAAACCGGAAGGCGAACGACATCGCCTTCTGGTTGCTTTCTATTGTTTGGCTTTTGCAGACAGTGACGTTTGTTTCTCGCATCATTGAGACGAAGCGCTTTCCGATTTTAACGATGTCGGAAGGGCTTTATTTTTACGCCTGGCTGCTCATTACGCTGTCGCTCGTCATCAATCGGCTGCTGCGCGTCGATTTCATCGTCTTTTTTACGAACGTGCTTGCTTTTTTTATTTTGGCCATTCATACGTTCGCACCGTCTTCGCAGTCGCCGGCTGTTGCGGAGCGGCTCGTTTCGGAGCTGCTTATCATCCACATCACCCTTTCGCTCGGAGCGTATGCGGCGTTTACGCTGTCGTTTCTGTTTTCGGTGCTTTACATGTTGCAGTACAGTTTGCTGAAAAAGAAAAAGTGGGGGGCGCGCCTTTGGCGCATGGCGGATTTGTCACGGCTTGATTTTTTGTCGTATGTTTTAAATGTGCTCGGCTTGCCTATGTTGTTATTAGGGCTCATCCTTGGCGTGATTTGGGCGTACATTCAAATCGACCATTTCCATTGGTATGATGCGAAAGTGCTCGGGTCGTTTGTCGTTTTTCTCGTCTATGGCGTCTATTTTTACAAGCGAGCCGTCCGGCAGATGCAAGGGAAGGCGATCGCGCTATGGAACATCGGTTCGTTTTTATTTTTGCTTGTCAACTTTTTCTTGTTTGGCAGTTTGTCAAAATTTCATTTTTGGTATTCGTAATTGAGGTGGAACGAGATGCGGAACATTGTCGTTGGCTCGCGGCGCAGCAAGCTTGCCTTGACCCAGACGAAGTGGGTGATCAACGAATTGAAACAGCTTGGGGCGCCGTTTACGTTTGAAGTGAAAGAAATCGTCACGAAAGGAGATCGGGTGCTTGATGTTACGCTCTCGAAAGTCGGGGGCAAAGGGTTGTTTGTGAAAGAGATCGAGCATGAATTGCTCGCCGGCGGCATCGATATGGCGGTCCATAGCATGAAAGATATGCCGGCCGTGCTGCCCGAAGGTTTAGTGATCGGCGCGGTTCCGCGCCGCGAAGATGCACGCGATGTGCTTGTCAGCAAAGGAAACCGGATGCTCTCCGACTTGCCGCCTGGGTCGGTCATTGGCACGAGCAGCTTGCGCCGTTCGGCGCAGCTGCTTGCCTATCGCCCGGATTTGACGATCAAATGGATTCGCGGCAATATTGACACAAGGTTGGCGAAGCTCGAAAGCGAAGAGTACGATGCGATCGTGCTGGCGGCGGCGGGTCTTGCGCGCATGGGTTGGGGCGATGACGTCATCAGCGACTATCTTCCTTTTGATGTCTGTGTTCCGGCGGTCGGCCAAGGGGCGCTGGCGATCGAATGCCGGGAGGATGATGACGAATTGCGCGAATGGCTCAGCCGGTTAAACGACGAGCAAACCGAGCGGGCTGTTCGGGCGGAGCGCGCCTTTTTGCAGCAAATGGAAGGCGGCTGTCAAGTGCCGATTGCCGGCTACGCCGAAGCAGACGGCGGTATGGTGCGCCTCACGGCCCTTGTCGCTTCGCCGGATGGAAAAGAAAAGTATAAAGAAATGGTCACGGGCGCCGATCCGGAGGCCGTCGGCCGGCAGGCGGCCGCTGTCTTAATCGAACAAGGGGCGAAAGCGCTTATCGAGCGGGTGAAACAGGAGTTGAGCCAATCATGACACACAGCGCGCTCGCCGGCAAAACGGTGCTCGTGACGCGCGGCAAGGAGCAGGCCGCGTCATTTTCTGCCAAGCTGCGTGCTGTTGGCGCCGTTCCAGTCGAGCTTCCGCTCATTGTCATTCGACCGGCGACGGCGCCGGAAGAAATCGCTTCTATGGTTGAGCGGCTTGGCGAATACCGTTGGCTCGTTTTCACAAGCGCGAACGCCGTCCGCTTCTTTTTTCCGCATGTTTCGTTGCCGCGGCCGCTGCCGGAGATGGCTGTCGTCGGCCGGAAAACAGCGGCGGCGCTCGCCGAGCATGGTCTTTCCCCGGCGCTCGTGCCGGATGATTACACCGCCGAACGGCTGGCTGACTTGCTCATGCCGCGCGTCAAACAAGGCGACCGGGTGCTGTTTGTCAAAGGCAATTTGGCGCGCCCGACCTTGCCTGAGGCGTTGCGAAACGCCGGCGCCGCGGTCGACGAGCTCACGGTGTATGAGACCGCGTCTGACGAAAGCGGCCGGGAGCGGTTGTTGTCGCTGTTGCGCCGGCGGGAGCTTGATGCGGTCACCTTGATGAGCCCGTCGGCGGTTGACAGCCTTGTCCGCCTTCTCGACAAAGAAGCGGATGCCCTTCTTTCCAGTGTTGCGGTCGCCTGCATCGGACCGGTGACGAAAGAAGCGGCCGAGCGGGCGGGCATTCCAGTCCATATTTGTCCGACGGATTACACCACGGATGGTATAATCAAAGCGATGGAACAATATTTTTCCATGGAGGGACGATGAATGGCACTGTCATTTGACCGCCATCGCCGTTTGCGGCAAACGGCTGCGATTCGGGCGATGGTGCGCGAGACGCATCTTCGTGTCGAGGATCTCATTTACCCGCTGTTTGTGGTCGAGGGCAGCGGCATTAAGCGGGAAGTGCCGTCGATGCCAGGGGTTTACCATTTATCGCTTGACCGCTTATCCGAGGAAGTGGACGACATCGCCAAGCTTGGCATTCCCGCCGTCATGGTGTTTGGCGTGCCGAATGAAAAAGATGAAGTCGGTTCGCAGGCGTATTGCGAAACAGGGATTGTTCAGCGGGCGATCCGCCAAATCAAAGCCGAACACCCAGATCTAGTCGTCATTGCTGATACGTGTTTATGTGAATATACGAGCCACGGCCATTGCGGCGTCGTCGAAAACGAGCGTGTGCTGAACGACCCGTCGCTCGAGCTCCTCACCAAAACGGCGGTGAGCCAAGCGCAAGCCGGCGCCGACATCATCGCGCCGTCGAACATGATGGACGGCTTTGTCGCCGCCATTCGCCGTGGGCTTGATGAAGCAGGGTTTGAGTATGTGCCGATCATGTCGTATGCAATCAAATACGCTTCGGCGTTTTACGGCCCGTTCCGTGATGCCGCCGACAGCGCGCCGCAGTTTGGCGACCGGAAGACGTACCAAATGGATCCGGCCAACCGCCTTGAGGCGTTTCGCGAGGCGGAGTCGGATGTCAAAGAAGGCGCTGATTTCTTGATGGTGAAGCCAGCGCTTGCCTACATGGATATTATCCGCGACATCAAAAACCGTTTTCCGCTGCCGCTTGTCGCTTATAACGTGAGCGGCGAGTATGCGATGATCAAGGCGGCGGCGCAAAACGGCTGGATCGATGAGAAGCCGGTTGTCATGGAAATGTTGACAGGGATGAAACGGGCGGGCGCGGATTTGATCATTACGTATTTTGCCAAAGATGTCGCCCGCTGGCTGGCTGAATAGAGAGGAGGGCGGAAGCATGCGAAGCTACGAACGGTCAAAAACCGCTTACGAAGAAGCGGTGAAATTGATGCCGGGCGGGGTGAACAGCCCGGTGCGCGCCTTCAAGTCGGTCGGGATGACGCCGATTTTCATGGCGCGCGGCCAAGGATCGAAAATTTACGATATTGACGGCAATGAGTACATTGATTACGTGCTGTCATGGGGGCCGCTCATTTTAGGGCATGCCCATCCCCAAGTCGTTGAAGCGTTGAAGCGGGTGGCGGAACAAGGGACGAGCTTTGGCGCTCCGACATTGCTTGAAAATGAGCTCGCCAAGCTCGTGATTGAGCGGGTGCCGTCGGTGGAAATCGTGCGGATGGTCAATTCCGGTACGGAGGCGACGATGAGCGCCCTCCGCTTAGCGCGCGGCTATACGAAGCGCAACAAAATCATGAAATTCGAAGGCAGCTACCACGGCCACGGCGATTCGCTGCTCATTAAAGCCGGCTCCGGCGTGGCGACGCTCGGCTTGCCGGACAGCCCGGGCGTTCCGGAATCGGTCGCCCAGCATACGATCACGGTGCCGTACAACGATTTGGACAGCGTCCGCTATGCGTTTGAGCGGTTTGGCGAAGACATCGCCGCGGTGATCGTCGAACCGGTCGCCGGCAACATGGGCGTCGTTCCGCCAGTGCCTGGCTTTTTGGAAGGGTTGCGCGAGGTGACGAAACAATACGGCGCTTTATTGATTTTCGACGAGGTCATGACCGGGTTCCGCGTCGATTACCATTGCGCCCAAGGGTATTACGGCGTTGAGCCGGATTTGACGTGCCTTGGCAAAGTGATCGGCGGCGGCTTGCCGGTCGGGGCGTACGGGGGCAAAGCCGAGATCATGGAGCTTGTCGCGCCGAGCGGACCGGTGTACCAAGCCGGCACGCTCTCCGGCAATCCGCTCGCCATGACGGCCGGGTACGAGACGCTCCGCCAGCTGACGCCGGAAACGTACGAAGAGCTTGGCCGCAAAGCGGCGCGCCTTGCGGATGGGCTTCATCAGGCAGCAGAGAAATACGACATCCCGCATACGATCAACCGCGCTGGGTCGATGATCGGCTTTTTCTTCACGAACGAGCCGGTGGTCAACTACGAGACAGCGAAAACGTCCGACTTGGAGCTGTTTGCCGCCTATTATCGGGAAATGGCGAATGAAGGCATTTTCCTGCCGCCGTCGCAATTTGAAGGGCTGTTTTTGTCGACGGCGCACAGTGATGATGATATTGAATATACGATTGCCGCTGCTGAGCGGGTGTTTGCCCGTCTGCGCGGATAAGGAAAGGGGCTGCCGACCGTCGGCAGCCCAATTTTTTATCATACCGCCTCGTTTCCGTTCATACAATGGATAATGTCATCAAAACCATTTGCCGAAGGGACGGAAGGAGGAGGCCCGGTTGGAGCAATCGTATTTGCGTTTTTCATTGGAAGAATCGGTCTGGTTTAAAAGAGGACAGGAAGTCGCCGAGTTTTTATCCATTTCTCTTGATCCGGTCATTTCCGTCGATGAGTACGACCAATATATTACGATCCGTGGGGCGCTCGAGCTAAACGGTGAATTTCGTCAGGCGGGCGAAGGGCTCGTCGAGGCGGATGACGACGTGTTTGAGCTGGCTGGTTATCGGTTCATTCAGCACATTTCGGTGCGCGAAGACGGGATCAGCGAACTGTCGCACCGTTTTCCAATCGATATTACGATTCCAAAAAACCGCATTCGTTCCCTTGAGGATGTGTACGTGACGGTTGAATCGTTTGATTATGATTTGGATGAAAACGGAAGATTGCTGATCACTGCCGACATTTCGATCAGCGGCATCAGTGAAGCGCCGCTTGGCGATGATTTGCCGGACGATGAGGAGGACGATGAGCCGCTGTTTGCCCCGTTTGAATCGATCGCCCGCAAGGAAGCGGCCGGTGAGGAAGCGTTTGCTTCCGTGGATGATCTCGCCGATGAGGCGGATGAACAGCCGGCTTTGGCCGCCGGCGAAACGACGGTTTCCGTCATGGAGCCAGCCGCCTTGCGTCATGAAGAAACGGGGGCTGAAGAAGAGGAGGCCAAAGAGCCGTTTTTGCCGCTTGAGACGGAAACGAAGGTGGTCAGCGCACAGACGGAGGAAGACATCGCTTCGCTGCTGCCGCCAACTGAGGCGAAGGTATCGATCGGGGCGGCGAAAAAGGCGGTTGAGGAAGAAGAGGAAGAAGAAACGAAAACAAAAAGCGAAAATGCGCTTTACTTGACGAAATTGTTTGCGAAAAGCGAGGCGGAAGAGTTTACGAAACTGAAAATTTGCATCGTCCAGCAAGGAGATTCATTGGACAAGATTGCCGAACGGTATGATGTGACCGTCTCGCAGCTTTTGCGCGCCAATGATTTGGAAAGCCCAGATGACGTGCACGAGGGGCAGCTGCTATATATTCCGGCCATGGCGGGAAGCCGTCCTTTCTCATGAAAGGGACGCTTTCCGTTTCTTTTGCTGATAAGGGGGCGTAACGATGGCCGCACAGTCTGACCGATATGATGCTGTGCTCGTCCAGTATGGGCTTCGACCAGTGCGCATTGAGCAGCGAGGCAAAGCCGTCAAGGTATACACGAACCGCGGCGTTTTTGCTTTAAAGCCGCTCGAAAGCGAGCAAGAAGCCGCCGCCGTTTGGCAGTCTCTTCAGCATGGCGGTCCCCGTTGTCTCCCGCTTTACCTGACGCGGCAGCGGTCGCTGTTTGCCACAGAAGGAGGCCGTCTTTATTATTTGCAAGCCTGGCATCATGGCGAAGCGAGAGCGGATGAGGATGCCGTTCGCTCCTTTTTTCGCGAACTCGCCCGCCTCCATCGCGCCACCGTCCGCACGATCGAGGTGAGTGAGGAAGAGGCGGCGGCGTACCGAAAGCAAAAAAAGGACGAATGGCAACGGGCGCGGACGGTGTGGGAAGAACGGATTGAGCGGTACGAAGCGGCGTGGTACATGTCTCCGTTTCAGCTTCAATGCTGCACATATTTCCATGAGGTGATGCGCGCGTACTCGTTCGCTGAAGAACGGCTCGATGTGTGGGAAGAGACGCTCAAAGAGACGAAGCAATGGCGCATCGCCTGGGTGCACGGCAAAGCGCGCCTCTCCCACTATATCCCGCCGTATTGGATCAGTTGGGAGCGGGCGCATTGGAATTCACCGCTCTTTGATGTGATCGCCGCGCTCCGTTTTCACGTACAGACAATGCCGCCGCTTGGGCGCGAGTGGCTTGAAGGGATGGAGGAGTACGAGAAGGAGCTGCCGCTGTCCGACGGAGAGCGGGCGTTTTTATACAGCCATTTGGCGGAGCCGCGCGGGTTTGTCCGCTGTTTGGAGAGGTATGAGGCCGCTTCGCGGAACGAGCGGAACGAACGGGAATATGTGGCCGCGTTGCAGCGTCGTTATTTGGCGTTCAAAAATACGGAGGCGCTCGTTATGCACCTTGTCCAACGCGACGCCGCGCGGCAGCAGGAAGAAGCGGTGGACAACGAACCGCCGGCGGATGAAAGCAGCAATGGTTAAATGGATGTTGAATGCAGCCCAAACAAAATGGCGTCGCACTAAATCCATTCCAAATGGAGCGCCACGGCAATGAAAACGAAGATGGCCAATAAAATGACATCAAACGTCGTTGGCAGAAAAATGGTGCGGATCGCTTGAAAAATGGTGAGCGGGATGATCACTTGGGCGCAGACGGCGCGCACTTGCCGAAGCCACGGCGGCCACGAATACGGGTTGAATCGCCGCATCGACATTCCCTCCTTCTCCGGTTTACTATACAATATGAAACGTGCGATTGTTTGTCACCAAATGCACACGGATGGAATAAATAAATAAAAACTTGGCAAAGATGATGGACAATGGTAGTATAATAATCGAACAATGATGACAAAAGCGAAGACGGGGAGGAGTACAGCGGTCCGCGCCTGCAGAGAGGGAAATCAGAAGCTGCGAGATTTCCTAGGATGACGGCTGCTGGAAGGTCGCCCTTGAGCTGCTTCTTTGAAAGGCGCTGCTGCCGAGTAGAGGAAGCCGGCATCATGCCGTTATGCCAATGAAGCGCTTAAGCCTTTGGGCTTAAGAAAAAAGGTGGTACCGCGAAAGCAGCTCCTTTCGTCCTTTTTGGATGAAAGGGGCTTTTTTGCTTGCCGGCTGCGCGGCATTGCTCAGTGGGAAGCCGCCGTCGGCCGCATTGTCCATCATGTTGAAGGAGGGAAATGAAACATGGCACAGCACGAAGTGTCGATGCCGCCCAAATACGACCACCGCGCGGTCGAAGCGGGGCGCTACGAATGGTGGCTGAAAGGAAAATTTTTTGAAGCGACCGGTGATCCGAACAAACGACCGTTTACGATCGTCATCCCGCCGCCCAACGTCACCGGCAAACTGCATCTGGGGCACGCGTGGGATACGACGCTGCAAGACATCATTACGCGCATGAAACGGATGCAAGGGTATGACGTTCTGTGGCTTCCGGGAATGGATCACGCCGGCATCGCCACCCAGGCGAAAGTGGAAGAGAAGCTGCGCCAGCAAGGGCTGTCGCGCTACGATTTAGGCCGGGAAAAATTTTTAGAAGAAACGTGGAAGTGGAAGGAAGAATACGCCGGCCATATTCGCAGCCAATGGGCGAAGTTAGGGCTTGGCCTCGATTACACGCGCGAGCGGTTCACGCTCGATGAAGGGCTCTCAAAAGCGGTGCGCGAAGTGTTCGTCTCGCTCTACCGGAAAGGGCTTATTTACCGCGGCGAGTACATCATCAACTGGGACCCGGTGACGAAAACCGCTTTGTCAGACATTGAGGTCGTTTATAAAGAAGTAAAAGGCGCGCTCTACCATTTGCGCTATCCGCTCGCTGACGGCTCCGGCTACATTGAAGTGGCGACGACCCGTCCGGAAACGATGCTCGGCGATACGGCCGTTGCTGTGCACCCCGATGACGAGCGGTACAAGCACTTGATCGGCAAAATGGTAAAACTGCCGATCGTTGGCCGCGAAATTCCGATCATTGCCGACGAATACGTCGATATGGAGTTCGGCTCCGGGGCGGTCAAAATTACGCCGGCGCACGACCCGAACGACTTTGAAATCGGCAACCGCCACAACTTGCCGCGCATTCTTGTCATGAACGAAGACGGCACGATGAATGAAAACGCCATGAAATACCAAGGGCTTGACCGGTTTGAATGCCGGAAGCAGATCGTCCGCGATTTGCAAGAACAAGGCGTCCTCTTTAAAATCGAGGAGCACGTGCACTCAGTCGGTCACAGTGAACGGAGCGGCGCTGTTATCGAGCCGTATTTGTCGACGCAATGGTTTGTGAAAATGAAGCCGCTCGCCGAAGCCGCCATCAAGCTCCAGCAAACCGACGGCAAAGTGCAGTTCGTGCCGGAGCGTTTTGAAAAAACGTATTTGCATTGGCTTGAAAACATCCGCGACTGGTGCATTTCGCGCCAGCTTTGGTGGGGGCATCGCATCCCGGCATGGTACCATAAAGAAACGGGTGAAATTTACGTCGACCATGAACCGCCAAAAGACATTGAAAACTGGGAGCAAGACCCCGACGTGCTTGATACGTGGTTCAGCTCGGCGCTTTGGCCGTTCTCGACAATGGGATGGCCGGATGTGGAATCGTCGGATTACAAGCGCTACTACCCGACTGATGTGCTTGTCACCGGCTATGACATCATTTTCTTCTGGGTGTCGCGCATGATTTTCCAAGGGCTCGAATTCACCGGGAAGCGCCCGTTCAAAGACGTGCTCATCCACGGTCTTGTCCGCGATGCCCAAGGGCGGAAAATGAGCAAATCGCTCGGCAACGGCGTCGATCCGATGGATGTGATCGATCAGTACGGCGCCGATGCGCTCCGTTACTTCTTGGCGACCGGCAGCTCGCCGGGGCAAGACTTGCGCTTCAGCACCGAAAAAGTTGAAGCGACGTGGAATTTTGCCAACAAAATTTGGAACGCCTCGCGCTTTGCCTTGATGAACATGGTCGGCATGACGTACGAGGAGCTTGATTTGAGCGGCGAAAAAACGGTCGCCGACCATTGGATTTTAACGCGCCTCAACGAAACGATCGACACGGTGACGAAGCTTGCTGAGAAATACGAATTCGGCGAAGCGGGGCGCACGCTGTACAACTTTATTTGGGACGACTTGTGCGACTGGTACATTGAAATGGCGAAATTGCCGCTTTACGGTGACGACGAAGCGGCGAAAAAGACGACGCGCTCCGTGTTGGCGTATGTGCTCGACAACACGATGCGCCTGCTTCACCCGTTCATGCCGTTCATTACCGAGGAAATTTGGCAAAACTTGCCGCATGAAGGCGAATCGATCACCGTCGCTCCGTGGCCGCAAGTGCGCCCTGAGCTGTCGAACGAAGAAGCGGCGGAAGAAATGCGGATGCTCGTCGACATCATCCGCGCCGTCCGCAACGTCCGCGCCGAAGTGAACACGCCGCCGAGCAAGCCGATTGCGCTCTATATTAAGGTGAAAGATGAACAAGTGCGGGCGGCGCTCATGAAAAACCGCGCCTATCTTGAGCGGTTCTGCAACCCGAGCGAGCTCTTGATCGATACAAACGTTCCCGCGCCGGACAAAGCGATGACGGCGGTCGTCACCGGCGCCGAGCTCATCATGCCGCTTGAAGGGTTGATCAATATTGAGGAAGAAATTAAGCGGCTTGAAAAAGAGCTTGACAAATGGAACAAAGAAGTCGAGCGCGTCGAAAAGAAACTGGCGAACGAAGGCTTTTTGGCGAAAGCGCCGGCTCATGTCGTCGAAGAAGAGCGGCGCAAGCGGCAAGATTACATGGAAAAACGCGAAGCCGTCAAGGCGCGCCTCGCCGAGCTCAAACGGTAGACAAACGATCTTGCTGTTGATTATGATGAAGACGAATCCGCTTTCCTGTGGATTCGTCTTTTTCGATGGATCATGATGGAAGGTTGGCATATTCTGAGAAAATGTTTGTTGTCAACATATACTCGCTTTCGCCAAGCTTCTCGATGTGTGGCGCATCCGCCGCATGAAGCCGGCAGGGGGCGGCAAGACACTAATGGAAAAAGGAGGATGATGGGCATGGTTCGAACGTATGAAGAAGCGGTCGCTTGGATTCACGGGCGGCTGCGGCTTGGCATGAAACCGGGATTGAAACGGATGGAATGGATGATGGAAAAACTTGGCCACCCGGAACGCCGCGTCCGCGCCGTCCATATCGGGGGAACGAACGGCAAAGGGTCAACGGTCGCCTATTTGCGCTCCATTTTGCAAGCGGCGGGCTATTCGGTCGGCACGTTCACCTCGCCGTATGTCGAGCAGTTTAACGAACGAATCAGCATAAACGGCGAACCGATTCGCGATGAAGAGATCGTGGAGCTTGTGCAAACGATCAAACCGCTTGCGGACGAATTGGAACAGACGGAACTTGGCGGACCGACCGAATTTGAAGTGATCACGGCGATGATGCTTGATTATTTTGGCAAAAAAAACATTCAAGACATCGTGCTCATTGAAGTCGGTCTCGGCGGCCGCTTGGACTCAACCAACATCATTTATCCGCTCCTTTCCGTCATTACGAACGTCAGCTACGATCATATGAACATCTTAGGCGATACGCTCGATCAGATCGCCGCGGAAAAAGCGGGGATCATTAAATCAGGGGTTCCGCTTGTGACAGCGGTCAACGAGTCTGAGGCGTGGGATGTGATCGCCAAGACGGCGGCGGAGCGGAAAGCGAAAACATATCGTCTCGGCGTCGATTTCACCGTTTCCGACCGGCAGGCGACGGCGGAAGGGGAGCAGTTTTCCGTCATGACGCCGTTTGCCGAGTATCCCAATTTGCGCATTTCTATGCCCGGCGCCCATCAAGTCGAAAACGCGGCGGTGGCGGTGATGGCGGCAGAACTATTGCGCCTTGGCTATTCGTTTTTGATCGATCCGGAGCATATCGCCGATGGGCTGGCCACAGCCGCTTGGCCCGGCCGGTTTGAGCGGGTGAGCGACCATCCGCTGATCATCCTCGACGGCGCCCATAACGAAGCGGGCATCCGCGCTCTTGTGGAGACGGTGCGCACCCATTATCCCGACAAACGCGTCCATGTCTTGTTCGCCGCGCTGACAGACAAGCCGCTTGAGCGGATGATTCAACGGCTTGATGAGCTCGCGGATACGATTACGTTTACCACGTTTGATTTTCCGCGCGCGGCAGCGGCGGAACAGTTGGCTGCTCTTTCATCCCATCGGCATAAGGCGACTGTTCATCGTTGGAAGGAGTGGATCGGTGAGCAGAAAACACGTTTGTCGGCTCAAGAAATGTTGCTGATTACGGGGTCTTTGTACTTTATTTCCGAAGTAAAAAAACGGCTTGCGTAAGAAAAATTTGCTATCAACAACGTCTTTGAAATGGTATAATGAAGATAAAGAAAAATAGGCAATTTGTCATGAAACGGGGAGAGGAACATGAGGAAAAGGAGGTTTTTCCAAGCTCTTACAGCGTCGGTCTGGGCATTTTTGCTCATGTTTTGCACAGGTGGGAAGGAGGTTGCCGTTCAAGCCGCTTCTTCCTCTCTGCCATCGCTTCAATTGCAGTTTTCTTCGTCACAATCAGAGTACGCCAAGCCGCCAAACGGCGATGCCCAAGGCCGGCTCGATGTGACGCTCGTTCCACAAGGCGCTGTTTCAGGAATCATCCGCCCGCCGATCGATGTCGTGTTTGTCATGGACGTGTCGGGGTCGATGACGGCAATGAAGCTGCAAAGCGCCAAATCCGCTCTGCAAGCGGCGGTCAACTACTTTAAGTCCAATTACAACCAAAATGACCGCTTTGCTCTTATTCCGTTTTCCGATGGAGTGCGGGAAGCAAGTGTGGTTCCGTTTGGGAAGTACTCGAATGTTGCAAGTCAGCTTGATGCCATTCTCAATACCGGCAACAGCTTGACCGCCGGCGGCGGAACGAACTATTCGGCTGCTTTGTCTCTTGCTAAGTCGTATTTCACGGACCCAACGAGGAAAAAGTATATCATTTTCTTAACGGATGGCATGCCGACGGTGTTGAATACAGTCGATACGATTACGTACCGGGAGGTTAAACCGAAATTTTGGGGCGGATATCAGTATACAGGGAATAGAGTAACCGATTCTCTTTCGGTCACATACGAATTGTACAGCGATGGACGGACTGCCGGTATCCGTTTTACCGACAACAAAGGATATTCTCGCCAATTTTACAGCGACGGGCAAGATTATGTCAATGGATGGCGGGTGTCTTGGGATAACGGCTATTCGTTCACTTACAGCGGCATCGAAGGGAAAATCCGAGCCGATGCCACAGCGGTGGCGAAAACGCTCGGGATGAACAATATCACTCTTTACTCAATCGGCTTCGGCGACAATGATGAAGTCGATATGGACTATTTACGGTCGCTTTCAGCGACTGCCGGCGGCGAGGCGCGGCAAGGAACGACGCAAAATTTGACCGCCTTGTTCCAACAGTTTTCCCAGCTTGCCACCACGCCGGCGATCACCGGAACGATCCGCATCCCGCTTTCGTCGTTTGGCGGCAATGTCGCCGTTGCGGAAAACGGCCAAGTATGGCTGGATGAAAACAAGCAAAACGCGTATATTTCGTTTTCCATCCCATACCAAGTTGGCCAGGGCACACCGGCGCCGGTGACAGTTCCGATTCCCGTGTCATTTAAAGCAAAAGGGACATATACGTTCAATGCTGAACTGACGTATCGGGATGTGTATGGCCAACCACAGCCGGCTGTGACGAAAACGGTGACCGTCACTGTCAAAGATGAAGCGCCGCCGTCGTTTACTGGAACGGTGAAGCTGCAAGGGTTGACCAATGATGTCACGAGCTTAATCAAACGCGGGGCCACCGATGGCGACGACAACCGCTTCCGGGCTACGTATTCGTTGTCGCTTGTCGGGTATGTCGGCAATGCGACCGGGACGATCAGCAATGTGAGCATTGTCCAAGAACTGCCCGATGGCATCTCCGTTGTTCCCGATGACAAAGTCACAACCTATGTGGAGAATGGCAAGCGTTATGCCAAATGGTCTTTCACCAATCAAACGTTCGACTACAGCCAGCTCAACAAACTGACGCTCTCGGCGCAATGGGTGATGCAGGCGGACTTTGCCATGAACAGTGTTCAATTGCCGCCAGCTTCGGTGACATTCACCGACAGCCGTTATGGCGCCCAAACATCGACGCTCGTTCCGCCGGCGGAACGAATCGGCATGACAGTTCGTTTGGATGATTTTCCATACTTTTACTATGAAGGGGATGGAAAGGGTACTATCACAAAACACAAATTTTCTGCTTTATCA
Organism: Geobacillus sp. CAMR5420; assembly: GCF_000691465.1. NCBI lineage: Bacteria > Bacillati > Bacillota > Bacilli > Caryophanales > Anoxybacillaceae > Geobacillus > Geobacillus sp. CAMR5420. Next base: position 102,590 of record NZ_JHUS01000054.1, on the reverse strand, counting down.
GACGACATTGTCGGACAGGCGAATCCCAATTCTAATTCCAATTCATATGGATTATTGCCGTTACCTGTCAAAGCGCTGCAATATGACCCGAATGATGATGGCGTGCTGCTTGTCACGTACAGCAACGGCCAGACGGTACCGGTGTACATTAAACCCCATCTTTCCGTTGTGACAGCCAATGGCGTCGTGCCAAACGGAGCGACGACTTATGAGGCGCCGACCGTTAAAATAACCGGGTTGGTAGCCGGTGAAGGGGTGTCATATCAGTACCAAGCAGTGCGAAATGGGGTGGCATCCGCTTGGACGCCGCTCTCGTCGCCGTATGTTGTTGCCATTTCCAATGACGGTTCCTACACGGTGAATGTGCAGGCGTCAGGAGGATTGACGAGAGGAACGGGTTTAACGAGCGCAGCGTTTACGTATACAAAGCTGATTACAGAACTGAAGCTTGGTTCATATCAGGCGACGATGAATGTCGGAGATACGCAGACGATTCCAGTGACGATCGTTCCGAGCGATGCGACGAACAAAACGTTGGCATGGTCATCGAGCGACAATACGATCGCCGTGGTGCAAAACGAAACCGTGACAGCGCTAAAGCCTGGAACGGTCACCATCACTGTCCGCTCGACAGACGGAGGAAATGCGTCAGCGACGGCAACGATTCGTGTGATTGATCCGTACGTACCGCTTACAGGCATGGCGTTCCGCAATCCGATTCTATACATGAATGTCGGCGATCAACTCGAAGTGGCGCCAGAACTCCGTTTCATTCCGGAAAATGCAACGGACAAGGCGCTTCGCTCTGTTGCAACGTCTGACGATCGGTTTGTCAAGGTGGTTCAAGAAAACGGGAAATGGTATTTGCAAGCGGTTGATGTCGGATATGCCACCATCACGGCGACAGCCAAGGTGAAAGCGCTGGATGGCCGGGATATTCAAGCTGAGGCGACCGTCATTGTCCGATCGCCTTCCACCAACCAAAATGGCGGGAACGGCGGCAAATGGTAGCCATGAATAAAGCGCGGCCTCCCTTTCGGGAGCGCCGCTTTCCGTTTTGAATCAAAAATGCCTCCTTCATTCTACTTCCAATCGGTCGACCACGAGCGAAATGCGATTGACAAAAGGAAGTCCTGTCCCTTGTTCAACAAGCATTTCAGGACGATAGCGGACGACGAGGCGTGAGGATAACGGATCACTTCCTGGCGTAAACCGGTCCGGTTCTCCGTTTTCCCCATTGACTTGACCGCGGAATGCGTTGACGACAAGCCCATTGATGTCTGTGTCTGGAGCTGTTGCTCCGTTTCCGCGGGCGAACAGCCCGCCTTCGATATACAAGTAGGATCCAACGGCATAAATCGTGGCGCTGCTGTCTGTGTAAAAGTATCCTTTCAAATTCGGTGTCGGAATGGTTGGGTTATTGAATTCATTAATACGGGAAATATCGAGCGGACCTTTCGACAGCAACACAACACCTTTGTTGTTTAGCGCCCGTTCGATCCGGCTTTGGTAAATTTTCGTGCTCCCGGTGACGTAGATGCTTGCGTCAAGCCGCAAGTTGCCTGTCAAAGTTAAATCACCGAGGACGATAAAATTTCCGCGTACGCTGACAAATGTACTGGGATTTGTCGGCCCATCAAGGCGAAGATCGCCGTTGACAATGAGCCATTGGTTGACTCCGCTGTTCTGAATATCGACATCTCCTCTCAAAACGCTGTTTCCATCGAGGTAGAGCGGTTTGGTTTTGGACTGCTCTTTGATCACTTCTTCAAGCGTTTTACGTGGATCGTTTGGATCCGGTTGATTCGATTGGATCGAGGTCCATTGATTGGACAACTCTGCCACTAACGTGTGAAGTTGGCTATTTTTGTCCCCGGCTTCTTGAATGGATTCCATTCGCTCAATGTAATCGGATGACGGGGGCAAAATTCCCGATGCTTGCAACAGTTTGTCGGCCACAGTAAGGTCAAAATCGACATCGATAAAATCTTCGTTTTCTTGCCTGATGGTTGGCGCCGGTTCTGGCACATCCGTCGGCCAACGAGGCGCCCAATTGGTCTTCATGCGAAAACGGCCTTGTGATGCTTCCCAGCAACCGGTCGTTTGCCCGCATGCATTCAATTGTCCGTCGTTTGTATACCAAATCGAGGAAGAGGATAAAAGCGGCATGCCGGCGTTAGACGAATTGACGGTCAGCTGTCCGTTTGCCTTCACATAGTTGGTCGCGTTGCTGGCATAGGCGTTTTGCCCTGTGTATACATTCCCGTTTTCGACATAAACCCCGCCGTTGAGGACCACTGTTTCCTTTGAGCCAAGCGCATATTTCAAAAAGCTTGGCGTATTGGTCACAAAGACGAGCCGCTTGACGGTTCGCGTCCGATGGCCGTCATTGAACGTTTTCGTTAAACGAAGGGCGCGAAGAAACACTTGGTTTTTGGGAATATCATATTGCTCGCTTTCATCTTCCATGATCACCCCGTAGCGGTCGCGCAGGCGGCCGGCGATCGTGTCTTCTCCAGGAGACGAGCTGCCAAGCCCGAGAAACTGATCCCATTGGTCAGGCGCAAAAATACGATGGCGGACCAAAAAATTTGGATCCGATAACTCTGCTTTCAGATCGGCGACCGCCTCGTTGACATCCGTCTTCGCCTCATGCAGCGATTGTACGTCATCCACGCGCACGGTGGTGAATTGGGCGTGCTCGACGGCGGTGGTGACAATGGTTAGACCTAGCAATAAAAAGACGGTGATGACCAACAATGTTGTAATCAAACTATATCCTCGCTGATCTCGGCGCATAGGGCCTCCCCCCTAAAAACCGAATTCCGTCTGTAAAGTGAAAGGTTTTATTGAAAGCATCCCGTTGTTATTCCCATCTTTGATCGTTAAGATGATGGTGATAACCCCACTTCGGCAAATTTCTCCGTCTCTGCGCGCGCAACGGAACGAAAAGGAGGAAGAATCGTCCAGCAAAAGGCGTGTGGATGTAATCGCTTCCCCGTCCATCATCAGTTTTCCGTCTTTAATCGAAATGATTCGATGGACCGATTGCGCCGCGGTTTCGCGGGAAACAAGACCGACTTGGTTGTTCGTTTTGAATTGCTCGTTTTTGACAAACGACAGTTGACTAAGCGTTTTGTTTTCTTGGCTCCGATCGGCTTCAAGGCCGTCCGGCGAGAACATGTACAAGGCATTCATGATGCGTGCCACCGCGTAATCCGCCTCGCTCCGCAATTCACTTTCAATGCCGATGTGCTGATAAACGCGAATGCCCGCTAGAAAAACAGTATAGATGGCGCCAATGATCAACATGGAAATGGAAATGGCGGCCAACAGCTCGACAAGCGTCATCCCATCTTGGGTGTTAACGGATCGTCTCATCGGTCACCACTCCTTCCACCCATGTGATGTCGCCGTTTCGTTCTCCCCAACGGACAACGGCGTACAGTTTCGCCATGTAGGTGCCGGCTTCGGAGGAGATCATGTTGTTTCGTTCACGACGGATCTCTTCTTTGAGCCGCTCCGGCAATGACGCAAATTCAGAGGAGGTGAGGAATCCGTCCCATCCTTCTTGATCGCAGCGGATGATGTACACCGTTGTTTCGTATTGAACATCATTGATTGTTGGGGCGAGCTGGGCGGTGCATGATTGTTGAGAGCTTATCGTTTCGCCCTGATTTCCGCTTGGAAACAATAAAGAGGACAAGGCTTCATGGCTGCAGCTGTTTTTCTCTACTTTAAGAAATGAAAGATTGTTCTCTGTCATGTAATTCGATAAGGAAGAAAAGAGAACATTTTTTTCAAAGTACGCCATCGTTCCACGCGCCACGTTGATGGCCACCGTTCGTCGTTCGTTATCGGCTGTATACGTCATAGCGTGGGTGAAAAAGGAAAACAAGCCGATCGCCACCGCAGACAACAGCGTGATGGACAACAATGTCTCGATAAGGGTGAACCCTAAAGTGCGTCGGCAGGAAAAAAAATTCTTGTCCGTCATTGATCACAACCTTCTTTCAAAATATGTAACTTTATTATACAATAAGTAAGAGTCGAATGTTGCAGATTTTTAGTATAAAAGAGGTCTTTTGTCATAGAAGAAACGGGGGGGGCATGATGAAAGAGGCGCTCATGTATGCCGGTGCTTTTGTCGTGGCGCTGCTGCTGATTTGGCTTCTTCCGCTTGGCTTCAGCCGGCTTGGGGGGCTTACAGCGGTTGTTATGGCGCTGTTGGCTGCGCTTTTGGCCGAATTTGCTAGTTCGATCATTCCGCTTTGGCAGGCCGGGCTTCTTGTTCTTTTGTTGTTGGCGGCTGCATCGTATTTGCTTGACCGCCGATTTGGCGCTGCTCTTTACCGCGCCGGGGCTTCTCGTGAATCAAGTTTTGTAAAAGAAGAAAAAGAGGAGCGGTCGGCGCCGGAATCTTTGGCTTCTGTCCCTGTTTTGCCAAAGGCGCCGTTGCCGTCGATCCAGTTTGATCAAGCGCCGCCCCTTTCTGAACCTAATGAATCATCATCGATAGAGCAGACAGCAGAACGGTCGGAAGAAGTGAACCATTCTCCCGCTGACTTGTTGATGGAGGCAGCGGCAGAAACTGTTCCACCGTGGGAGCAAGCGGAAGAAATCGTTGGAGCGTCCGAACCGCTGCGGCGTGTTTCCGATTGGTTGGATCAGTGGCCGGGCGCTGTGACGCCGGACCTTGAGACAGCGGTGCTTGATGAAGTGTCAAAAGAGAGCGGAAATGAAGGATCGCAAGCCGATGAGCCGGTTCTGAATGCAGCAGAAATCGTTAAGGGTGAGAGCCGCGGCGAGAATGAATGGGATGCATGGATGAGCATGGATGATCGTTTCTCAGAGCGCGTGGAAGGCGGAGAATACGAGTTCTCTTCAACGGACAGCGTCAAACGGGAGCACGGAGGCGTCTTTTTCGAGGCGGCCGTGGCTCCGGATGAGGATGGATTTGCCGGAATCCATGACATCTGGCATCATAAAGAAGGACAACGCGTGGAGGCGGAAAGCTTCGAGGACGATGGCGTGATGTTTGCTGATGGCCTTGAGATTGGACATGATCAAGACAGCGGTGCGGTCGATTGGATGGATCGGCTCGTGGATGATGCCGTTTCGTTGAGATCAGCTGCTGAAGCGATGGTCAGCGAAAAAACAGCGGACGCTTCCGAGCAGCAAGAGGAACAAAAGGCGGATTCCGAAGAGAATCCTCAATATGAAGAATGCGTCGAGGCGGCAGATGAGCCGTTTGCTGAAGAACCAATGCATTTGGTTGCTTCGGAAAAAGCGCAAATGGCGGCAGCGGAATTGATGCTGAGCCGCCGCCGTTTGACGGCCGATGCGTATGAACAATGCCTGCATCAATGTTTGCAAGCCCCGCTTTCCGATCGCGATTACTACGTATTCGCCCGCCTGCTGTTGGAGCATTATGCACTGGAACAAAATGGCCAACAGCTTCGTGCGTGGGTTGACCAGCTCGAGCGACGTTTTTCAAACTATCCAGCTATCGCGGCTGAACTGGCACTCTGGCGGGAAATCGCCGCTACATTAGCAAATGGTTGAGGTGAAGAGGATGAAAGCGAGCGCGCAAATCATCGGATTGCCGATCATCAGCATTGCGGATGGGATGCAAATCGGCGCCGTGAAAAGCTTTGTCATTAATCCTGATAAAGGTTCCATCGATTTTTTGACTGTCGAGCAAGAAGATGTGCAACTCAGTTTAAAAGCGATTCCGTTTAAAAAAATCGTCGGAATCGGCGAATTCGCCGTTACGGTGGCAAGCAGCCATGATGTCATTGATTTGGCGGAAATTCCGATTGCCAACCAGCTTGTCAACAAGCAAATCCGCATCAAAAATACAAAAGCCATCACGCGCAAAGGACAGCTTTTGGGGGAAGTCCATGAGTTTTTCCTAAACGAAGAGACAGGGGATATTATCGGCATCGCCCTTCGCCTTGAAAGTGGAGAAGCGGTGTTGCCATCCGCCCAAGTGTTGACTTATGGAAAGGATATATTGATCGTCAGCGACGACGCTTCGGGAGCTCTCCTTTCCGATGCGTCGATGCTCATTCAAAAGAATGAAAAAGAAACAGAGGCCAGCAACATTCCTGAACAGATCCAAGCTATGTCGGAGACAGCGGAAAATGTCGAAGCGCTTGAATCGCTCCGTGAAAAGCAAGTGGCGCTTCTTGCGGGGAAACGGGTGACCAAGGATATTTATGATTTGAACGGCGAACTTCTGTTTCCAGCGGGAACGACGCTTCGCGAAGAAGATGTGAGAAAAGCGCAAGAGGCGGGTCCAAGCGTCATTGTCGATGTGTCGATGAACATCGAAGCTGAGTGAAAAAGGGGGAGCTCGAGGTGAGAGCGGCTTCCATAGGAAAACTGTTTATCGTGATGGCGGTTTGCACCGTTTATTTCCTCACCTTTGCCCGCTTGGGCGTTTTGGCTTATGAGTCGTTTGGCCCTGATCAAGACCGCTATCGCTCCGGGACGTACGTCGGGCCGATTTCGCTTGCTGGGATGACGAGAGCGGAAGCCCAACAGGCGGTGGCAGACAAGGTGAGCGACTGGCGATCGACAGCTTCGATTTCGGTCCGCTATCAAGAAAAGAAAGCCGAGCTGCCGGCTGACATCTTTACATTTCGCTTGTCGGAAAGCACAAAAAACGTGGTCAACGGCCGTTCCTCGCCGCTTCTTGTGTTGGCTGACATGAGCGCTTGCATGGAAACCGTTGAACGCCTTCTCCCGCCGGCGGCAGTCCCCGCCTTGGATCTCAAAGCGTTGGAAGCGGATTTGGAGGCGGCGGCGTCCCAGCTTGCCGTTCCGAACAAGCCGCTCGACTTGGCCCATTATCTTCCCTCTTCCGGGAAGGGGCAGACGGTCGTGAGTGAAGCGGCTGTTGCCGTTCGCGATCAAAGTCTCTCCCGTTTTCTTGCTTCGGAACGCCGCGTCGTCCTCCGCGCCAATCAATTGGTCTCGTTGCGCGCCGTGATTCAGCAGGCTGGTGGCGGGCTGTCGAATCAGGCTGTCGACGCATTGGCATCAGCGGTGTATCGTGCTGTGCTGTCGACGAATTTTTTGTTGATGGAACGGTATGCGGGAAGTTCGCTTCCAGATGGCATTCCTCCGGGATTTGAGGCCAAGGTGGATGACAAACGCGATTTACAATGGTTGAATCCGAACTCGACGGACTATACGCTCATTCTTCGCTACGATGGCCGCCAAGTGAAAGCGTTAGTGTACGGTTGGCCGTTTGCGTATCAATATATCGTGCGCACGAGCGGGCTAGAGCGGATCGAACCGCGCAAAATCATTCAATACGATGCCCGGTTGGCGCCGGATGAAACCGTGACGAAACAAGTCGGCCGTTCTGGATTGCTTGTAAAAGTCGAACGCGAAGTGCGCGATGGCTCCCGGCTGATCCGCAAAGAGACGGTGAGCGAGGATTTTTACCCTCCGACGTATGCGGTTGAGGTAAGAGGGCTTGAAGTCCCAGAATCTTCATCCAATACAACGGGGGAAGGAAGCGAAACGCCATCTTCACCGTCTGATGCAACGAATAGCGGTCAGACTGAAGCGGAAAGCGGTCAAGAGAAATCAGAAGTCCAAAACGGCGAAGGGCAAAGCGGCAGCGACCAGACCAACGCAGCCCCTTCAACCGAATCGAAGCAAAGCGGGGAAAGCGGGGGAAGCCGATGAACAAAAAACGTGAGCGGAAACGCCTCGGTGATTTGTTGGTGGAAGCGGGGCTGATTACGGAAGAACAGCTGGCTGAAGCGTTGCGTGAGAAAACGCCTGGGCAAAAGCTTGGCGATGCGTTGCTGCAGCGAGGTTACATCACAGAGCAGCAGCTCATTGAGGCGCTTGAGTTTCAGCTCGGCATTCCTCATGTCAGCTTGTATCGCTACCCGATTGATCCGAAAGCGACGAGCCTAGTGCCAAAAGAGTTTGCTCGCCGCCATCTGATCATGCCCCTTAAGGTGGAAGACGATCGATTGCTCGTTGCAATGGCTGATCCAATGGATTTTTTTGCTATTGATGATTTGCGCTTGTCAACGGGGTTTCAGATCGAAACAGCGATCGCTTCAAAGGATGATATTTTGCGGGCGATCAATAAATATTATGACATGGACGAATCGTTTGATGATTTGCTGCCAGCGCCGCCGACGGAGATGCGCGAAGACGGGCGGACGGCCGAGGACGATTCCCCGATTGTTCGCCTAGTGAACCAAATTTTGCAGCTTGCTGTCGAACAGCGGGCAAGCGATATTCATATCGATCCGCAGGAGACAAAAGTGCTCATCCGTTATCGAATTGACGGCTTGCTTCGAACGGAGAGGGCGCTGCCGAAACATATGCAAAGCATGTTGACGGCGAGGATCAAAATTTTGGCCAACATGGACATCACCGAGCATCGTGTGCCGCAAGACGGGCGGATCAAAATGAACATCGATTTTCATCCCGTTGATTTGCGCGTGTCGACATTGCCGACGGTGTATGGGGAGAAAATCGTGATGCGCGTCCTCGATTTGGGTGCGGCGTTAAACGATATTCATAAACTTGGCTTCAACCCGGTCAATTTAGATCGGTTCATCCGTTTGATCGAGCGTCCGAACGGCATCATTTTGATCACCGGGCCGACCGGTTCGGGGAAATCGTCGACGCTTTACGCGGCGCTCAATCATTTAAACAGCGAACATGTCAACATCATTACGATCGAAGATCCGGTTGAATATCAGATCGAAGGCGTCAACCAAATTCAAGTCAACCCGAATGTCGGCTTAACGTTTGCCCAAGGGCTTCGCTCGATTTTGCGCCAAGACCCGAACATCATCATGGTCGGGGAGATTCGCGACCGCGAGACGGCGGAAGTGGCGATCCGCGCCTCACTCACCGGGCATTTAGTGTTAAGCACGCTCCATACGAACGATGCGTTAAGCACGATCACCCGCCTGATCGATATGGGGATTGAGCCGTTTTTAGTGGCCACATCGCTCGCTGGCGTTGTCTCGCAGCGGCTTGTGCGCCGCATCTGCCGCGACTGCCAGGAGGTGTATGAGCCGACGAAGCGGGAGCGGGACATTTTCGCCCGTCGGGGCATCGACATCCGCCAACTCGTCCGTGGCCGCGGCTGCCCGACGTGCAATATGACCGGTTACCGCGGGAGACTCGCGATCCACGAATTGCTTGTCATGACGGACGAGATGCGCCGCGTCATTTTAAACAATGAGCCGTTTTCGAAGTTGCGGGAACTCGCCATTCAAAACAAAATGATCTTTTTGCTCGATGACGGGCTGTTGAAAGTGAAGCAAGGGTTGACGACGCTTGAAGAAGTGCTGAAAGTGGCCATTTTGCATTGATGGGTGAGACGGATGAAGGAAAAGCTTGAGGCGTTGTTGCGTGCGGCTTTTGAATACCGTGCGTCTGACGTACATTTGACGGTCGGGGCGCCGCCGATTTTTCGGGTGAATGGGGAACTGAAGGCGTATGGGCAAGAACGGCTGAACCCGGAGGACACGGAACAAATGGCGAAAGCCATCATTCCGCCGCCGCTTTGGCAGCAGTTTCAAGAAACGGGGGAGCTTGATTTTTCGTACGGTATTGCGGGTGTCTCCCGCTTCCGGATCAATGTGTTTAAGCAGCGGTCGTGCGTGTCGCTTGCCGTGCGCCTCATCCCGCCGCGCATTCCGACATTAGAAGAGCTCGGCTTGCCAAGCGTGTTAAAGCGCATCGCGGAAAAGCCGCACGGGCTTGTGCTTGTCACCGGGCCGACCGGCAGCGGCAAATCGACCACATTGGCGGCGATGATCGACTACATGAACAAAACGATGTCCAGACATATCATTACGCTGGAAGATCCGATTGAATATTTGCATCAGCACGGAAAATCGATCATCGACCAGCGGGAAGTTGGCTTTGACACGAACAGTTTTGCCGCCGGATTGCGCGCTGCGCTTCGTCAAGATCCGGATGTGATTTTAGTCGGGGAAATGCGCGATTTGGAAACGATCCAAACCGCGATCACTGCCGCGGAAACGGGTCATTTAGTGCTTGGCACCCTTCATACGGCGAGCGCCCCAGCGGCGATCGAACGGATGATTGACGTCTTTCCGTCAGCCCAGCAGGCGCAAATTCGGCTGCAGCTCGCTTCCGTCCTTGTTGCCGTCATGGCCCAACGTTTATTTCCCGACGGTCGGAAGAGAGGACGGACGGCGGCTATGGAAATTTTAATCAACAATGCCGCAGTGGCCAATTTGATCCGCAATGAAAAAGAGCATCAAATCATCAATATTATGCAGACGGGCCGCAGTGTGGGCATGCAGACGATGGAAATGAGCGTCAGGGAGCTTGTGGCCGCTGGCCGTATTGATCCATTGGCCGCGGAAGCGTATTTGACAAGGGAGCGTGGAGCGGATGGCGCAATTTAAGTATGAGGGGCGCGACCGAAGCGGACGGAAAAAATCCGGGACGATTGCCGCAAACTCCCGCCGTGAGGCTGTCCTGAAATTGAGGGAGAAAGGCATTCGCCCCATTGTGATCGCCGAGGTGCCGTCATCTGTTTGGAACAAAGAAATTTCCATAGGACGAGCCGTCAAGCTGCAGCACTTCGTCGTCTTTTTGCGCCAGTTCGCAACGCTTGTGCGCGCCGGGGTGACGATCGTTGATTCGATCCGCATTTTGGCGGAGCAAACGGAAAGCAAAGCGCTTGCTCGTGCACTCGACGATATGGAACAGCATCTCCGAGAAGGGAATCCGCTTTCTGCCGCAGCCGCAAAGCATCCCCGCATTTTCCCGCCATTGTTTGTCAATATGGTGCGCGCCGGTGAAGCGAGCGGCACGCTCGATGAAACGCTCGACCGGCTTGCCGACCATTTTGAAAAAGTGCATCGAACAAGGCAAAAAATCGTCTCGGCGCTTGCCTATCCAGTGGCTGTCGCCATCATCGCCGTTGCGGTTGTCATCTTTTTGCTTGTCTCGGTCGTGCCGACGTTTGTCGACATGTTTGCCGATTTTCACGCCGAATTGCCGGCGATCACAAAGTTTGTGCTGAAAGCGAGCGCATTTATGCAGCATTATTGGTGGATGATAACGTTGCTGGCGATCGGGGTGTTCCTTTTGTTCACCGCGCTGCGCCGGCAAAAGCGCACGAAATATTATTTGGACTATGCGGCCATGCGGCTGCCCATTTTCGGAACCCTTGTCCAAAAAGCGGCATTGGCGCGCGTCACGAGGACATTGAGCTCACTCGTGTCAAGCTCCGTGCCGATTTTAGAGGCGCTGTCCATTTCCGAGCGCGTCGTAGAAAATGAAGTGATCGCGTCCGTCCTTGATGAAGCGCGAACCGCTCTTGAGCGCGGCCAGTCGCTCGCCGAGCCGCTCCGCCGCCATTGGGCGTTTCCGCCGCTCGTGGCGCAAATGATCACGATCGGCGAGCAAACCGGTTCGCTTGACGCCATGCTTGGCAAAGTCGCCGACTTTTACGAAGCGGAAGTCGACGCCGGCACCGATCGCCTCAAGTCGCTCATCGAGCCGCTGATGATTGTGCTGCTTGCCGGCGTCGTGGGGACGATCGTCACCTCCATCATCGTCCCGATGTACGACATCTTTAATCACATTCAACAATAATTTATATTAAGAATATCTTCCTATTTTTTGGACTATATTGTAGAATAATAGGGAAATCGTGCTAAAACATTAAAAAAGAAAGGGAGAGGAAAGTGATGTTGAAACGCATCATCAAAAACGAGCGCGGCTTGACGCTCATCGAACTGCTCGCCGTCATTGTCATTTTAGGGATTATCGCGGCGATTGCGATTCCGGCAATTGGGGCGATTATGGACAATTCGAAAAAGGATGCCCATATTGCTAATGCGCAGCAAATTGTGAGTGCCGCTCGTTTAGCGGTGACTGCTGATAAAAACACGCAATCGGTGTATACGTTGCAACAATTGTATGACGGGGGTTACTTGGAAAATATTCCGAAATCACCCGGAAAGGTGTCGACCAAACAATATCATGCAACCGAAAGTAAAGTAGAAATTGTGCAAAAAACCGATTCGAATAATAAGGTAATAGGAATTGAATATCATGTTAAACTCGTGGACAATGATGGCAAACATGTGTATATTAAAGGCGACAAAGATGCTAGTGATTTGACAAGAGATGATGTAGATCTTAACTAATAGTATGATGGTCATCTTCGTCTTTATTATCGCTCTCCTCCTCGCCTCGTTCTTTAACGTCGTCGGGCTGAGGGTGCCGGTCGGGGAGTCAATCATCAGGCCGCGGTCGCATTGCCCGGCGTGCGGACGGACGCTATCGGCTGGGGAGCTCATCCCGGTTGTTTCGTATGTCGCGCAAAAAGGAAGATGCAAAGGGTGCGGGGGGCGCATCTCCCCCCTTTACCCTTTGATGGAATTGACAACCGCCGCTTTGTTGACGGCCGCGCCGATGTGGATCGGCTGGGGCGGACGGCTGATTGTGGCGTGGACGCTCATCAGCTTGTTGGCCATCATCGTTGTGTCTGATCTTCGTTATATGCTCATTCCTGACCGGGTGCTTTTGGTGTTTGCCGGTTTGTTTTTGATGGAGCGGCTTGTGATCCCGTTTTTGCCGTGGGTCGATATGCTCCTTGGGGCGGCGGTCGGATTTTCGCTTTTATGGCTGATTGCCGTTTTGTCCAATGGCGGGATGGGGGGCGGCGATGTGAAGCTGTTTGCGGTTTTGGGAATGGTGCTTGGCTGGAAAATGGTGTTGCTCGCCTTTTTTTTGGCGACGTTGTATGGAACGATCATCGGGCTGATTGGCATGGCGCTGGGGCGCGTGCGGCGCGGCAAGCCGATGCCGTTTGCGCCGGCGATTGCGCTCGGGTCATTGACGGCGCTGTTTTTCGGTGATCAGCTTGTCGATGCGTATATGGATCTTTTTGTGTAAGGATGGGAAGAAAGGGGGCGAACGAGAATGGCGTTATGGTGGGGAAAGTCCAAATATGTGAACATCGTCGTAAAAGACCATGCCATTCGCTATGTGGAAGTCAAGCTAGGGCATCCGCCTGAAGTGAAACGATGGGGCGAACGGGCATTGCCAGTAGGGGTTGTTCGCGACGGCCGCATCGTCGATGGGGAAACATTGGCCATGATTTTGGACGAATGCGTGGAGGAATGGAAAATAGACGGCCATCGCGCGCGCTTTGTCGTCCCTGATCCATTCGTCATGATCCGCAGTTTGCCCCTTCCTTCTCATTTGTCGGATGAAGAGATTCGCGGCTATTTATTTCTGGAGCTTGGCGAGTCGATTCCGCTTCCTTTTGCCGATCCGGTGTTTGATTATGTGGTGATGGAGAGAACGAGCGAGGCGGTGTCGATTTTGCTGTTTGCGGCGCCGGAAGAGGCGGTGTCGGAATACGCGGCGCTTTTGGAAGAAGCCGATTTGCGCCCGGTGGCCGCGGATGTATCGCCGCTTTGCGCTTATCGTCCGTTTTATGCGGCGGGACAAGCTGCGCCGGACGATCATATTTTGCTTGTGCAGTTTGACGAATCCGCCGTGAATTTGAGCGTGTTTCATCGTCATTTGCCGTTGTTTATGCGCCATTTGCCGCTTGAAGCCTATCGTGACCGGACGGCGGCGATTGTGGATCCGTTCGTCGATGTGTATAAGGAAATGGAACGGATCATGAGCTTTTATTCGTTTTCCCTCCAACAAGGCAAACAGTCCATCACACGCCTGTTTCTCGCCGGCGATCATCCAGAGTTGGGCCATGTGTTCACGGCTTTGACAGAGCGGCTTGAAGTGCCTGTAGAACGGCTCAGCGCGTCTCTTGATCCGCTGCCGGACCGCTTTCATCTCGCCTGGGGATTGGCGTTGAAAGAAGGAAGGGCTGACGATGATCGCTGAAATCAATTTATTGCCGAAAAAAGAAACGAGGCAGCCGATCCGTCTCGTTTTGTTGTTCGGGGCGGCGCTGCTTCTCCTAGCCGGTTCGGTGCTGTATTGGTTGATCGATCGTGCGGATCATCGCCAGGCCATGTTGGAGGCGGAATTAAAAAAAGTGCGAGCGGAGCAAGATGTACTGGCGGCGAAAATGAAAAATATAGACGAACAGAAGGAGCAAGAAGAGCTGGCGAAGGCGGTGAAATGGGCGGAACGCTATCCGCTGAAATCAGTGCCGTTGCTGCGGGCATTGACAAAGCAGCTTCCCGAACGCGGATTCATGATGAATGTGACGTACTCGGATCAGACAAAGATGACCATGGTGGTGCAGTTTGATGCGCCGGAAGAGGCGGCCTATTATTTGGATCGATTAGAAAAAGTGAGAATGGTGAAAAACGTCAAACTGGTCAATGTGGCGGCCAATAGCGAGACGAGTGGCGAACCGGAAGATCATCAAGTCGTGCCAAGATATATGGCGCAATATGAGCTGGAGCTGCAACAGGCTGATGGGGAGGGAAAAAAATCATGAGCCGCTTTGGCAAATGGCCGCTTCTTGTTGCGGCAATGGCTGCGGTCACCGCGCTTTTGTTTGCGGCCGCCTATTCATGGCTGGTCATGCCTCGCTACAGCCAGCTCGAGCAGATGGAGCAAACGGTGCAAAGCGAGAAAAAGGTGCTCGCCGCTTTGAAGCAAAAGCTGCCTCCTTCTTCAGAGGAAACAGCACAAACCGTTGCTTCATTGCAAAAAAAAGTCCCTGTCCATCCGCTTACGGACCAGTTGTTGCTCTTGTTTCAGAAAGCGGAATATATCGCTGACAGCCAGCTGGTGAGCGTCAATTTTTCTGATGAAGGAGCAGCATCTTCACAGCAGAACGACAGTGGAACGAACAACGGAAGCGAAGGAAATCGAGCGGTTTCTCCGTCAAGCAGCATTCAATCCATCACCGCCCAACTGACCGTGCAGTCGCCTTCCTATTATCAGCTTGAACGGTTTTTAGAGGTGTTGGAGCAGTCGGAGCGCATCGTGGCGATTGAAGGGTTGACCGTCACTGGGCCTCCGGAGCTGATGTCCATCGCTGATGAAGTCCAACCGTTGACGTATTCGGTGACCGTTCGTGCGTTTTATGCTCCGAAGCTTGAGAAATGGAAACAGTTGTCTCCCGTTCGCGATGTCCCTCCGCCAAGCGGCAAAGACAATCCGCTCGTGGAAGTGGCGCCGCCTTCGGGACGGTAGCGGGGATGGTGGAAGGCCGATATGCTCATTCGCATGAAGCGGGGGATGACCCTCATTGAGCTTTTGGCTGTGTTGGTGATCATCGGCATTGTGGCGATGATCGTCGGTCTTGCCATGTGGACGGTGATCGACCGTGCGCGCGAGCGGGCGTTTGTTTCGGATGCTTATGGCTTGTATGAAGCGGCGCGGCTGTATGTCGGCGCCGAGAAAGTGGAATTTTTGCCAGCCCGTTCTTCTGCCATATTGTCGTATGGAGAATTGGTGGGCAACGGTTTGCTGGATCCAATCGAAGATCCGTTTACCGGAAATGTATTGCCGCCGGAAACGAATCCATCGTACGTGCTTGCCACGAAGCGGGAAGACGGCGGGATCGATTACGCCGTTTGCTTGAAAGGCGAGACAAAGCAGCTTTGCACCTATGAGGGGCGCGAGCAGCCGATTCCTGTCGAAGCGCTGGGGACCGAGGCGATTCGCAACCGTTGATGTCGGAAAATGAAGAACAGAAGCGGGGACAAGACGACAAATGTCTTGTTCTTTTTTTTTCCGTTTGTGGTAAGATAGGCGAAAGAAATCGAAGCAGGAAGAAGGACGGTGGCCAAATGGACAAGCAGCGCATGCGCATTATGGTGAATATCAACGGCAAGCCCCGCCCATTTACCGTGGAGCGTTCGTCGGAAGGACGGCCGTCCGAGGAGTCGAATGGATATCCGGTGGACAGCCATCTAGGGAAAGGACAGCGAGCAGAAAACGAGGCGGATGACAGCCGCCAAGTGAGCGCGTTTCAAGAAGGCGGGCCATCCGCAGGCAAGCCATCAACAGGCCTGTGGTTTACGGAGGATGGGCAAGTTCGGGAAGATGTTGAAACGACGGGTTGGGAAGAGGCGGCCGCCCTTGAGGCGGATGAACGGGTCATTTCCGAGGCGATGCAACAAAAGAAAAGCGGCAGACGTCGGCCATGGCGGCTCCCGGCTCAAGCCAAGTCGCTGCTTGCCGCCGCGTTGGTCGCTGCGTTGGTCGGCATGGCGTTTGGCATGACGGTGCTGCACATCATTCCGAAGGAAAAATCTGCTTCGTCGCCGGCATCTGAAGCGATGACGGAATTGACAAAGCCTGAAACGGCGGCGGGAGGAGAAGGGAGAGAAAGCGTCATACGAGCGCCGTTTTCCATTGCGGTCATTCAAGCTGGCGTCTATTCGAATGCGGCGGCGGCCAAGCAGGCGTCCGAATCGATCAAAACAGCAGGCGTGCCGGTCGTCGTCGCGGGGCAAAAACCGGCAGCGCTCTATATCGCCGTCGGCGCGGATAA
The DNA here is from genome assembly GCF_000691465.1 of Geobacillus sp. CAMR5420. Taxonomy (NCBI): domain Bacteria; kingdom Bacillati; phylum Bacillota; class Bacilli; order Caryophanales; family Anoxybacillaceae; genus Geobacillus; species Geobacillus sp. CAMR5420. The sequence goes on along the minus strand of NZ_JHUS01000054.1, from coordinate 86,116 downwards.
GGAAACGTTGCGGACGGTCAACGACCAATATCGCCAAAGGGTGCCAAGCACGTATGTCAAAGAGCTGTCGTTTGCCGCCGAAGCGGCGGCGCGCCGGTCGGAGGCCATCCAAAAAGGGGAGGTTTTGTATGAAAACATGGCAGCGGTCTCCGCGGCTTTGCTTGGCGGCAGGAAAGCAGGAGAAGATGACTGGCAGGCGCTTCAAAAGGCGTATGACGCGTTAGAAAAAAGCAACGCTTCAAGCGACAAAACAGTCGGTCGGTATGTTGAAGCGCTGAAGCAGGCGTATGCCGCCCTTGCCGCATACAAAGAGCAACGGGATGAAGCGCTGTTGGCCAAAGCCCAGCAACAGCTGCTCGAGGCGCTCGCCGCTTATATCGAATTGGTGCCGCTAGGGAGCTAGAAGCCCCGTTTTTTTTTTTTGCCCATTTGCATATAGATTGCAATGAAAAAGTTTAACATATCCTTGACGGAAAAGCCGTTTGTCCATTTTTCGACTGTCGAAGGCAAGCCTGTGGCTTGGAAGACCGAACAACCACCCGCTTCACAGACCCATACATGGGTCTGAAAGCGGCGTTGTTCGGTCGCCCGACAGTCGATCAAATGCCTAGTAAAATCTGCAAATGTTCATGCTTCAAATTGCATCTATACAGAAAATTGCCTTTCACCGCAAAATTTGCTACGATACAAATGAATCTTCCGAGCCGAAACGAGTGAAAGGAGAATGAACGATGCCTCCACGGTTCGTGCTTGCTTCCCGCTCCCCGCGCCGCAGGCAGATCCTCGAGCTGGCCGGTTGGCCGTTTGACGTTCAAGAAAGTCAAGCCGATGAGACGATCGCCCCCGGAACGCCCCCTGATGAAGCTGTCCAACTGCTTGCCCGCCGGAAAGTGGAGGCGGTGGCGCCGTCTGTCCCTGATGCGTACGTTCTTGGCGCTGATACGATCGTTGTGTGCGACGGCCGCTTGTTAGGGAAGCCGCGCACGGAAGAAGAAGCATTCGCCATGTTGCGGCTCTTGTCCGGGCGAACGCATGACGTATGGACCGGCGTCGCCATCGCACTCCCTCATGGATCAATCACATCGTTTGCGGAAAAAACAGCAGTCACGTTTTGGGAGCTCGATGACGAGGAAATCGCCGCCTATATTGCGACCGGGGAGCCGATGGACAAGGCGGGGGCGTATGGCATCCAAGGCCGCGCCGCCCTGTTTGTCAAACGGATCGAAGGCGACTATTTGACGGTCGTCGGCCTGCCGCTGTCGCGGACGGTCAGGGAATTGCGCCGGCTCGGGTGGCCGCCAGCATAGATAAAAGCAAAAGCGGCCGCCGTCTGGCGCCTTTTTGGCAAAAGAACGCGCCCGCAAACGGATTCTGCTGTCGTACCGAGGGGCGGTTCAAGCCTCTCCGTCTTTCGATGAAGCAAAACAAAAAAAGGGGGAGTATGATGGCGTGGATGATCCGCGATGTGCCGAAAGACAGCCGGCCGCGTGAACGGCTGCTGTCATCAGGGCCGGAAAGTTTATCCGACCATGAACTGATCGCCATTTTGTTGCGCACGGGCACGAAGGAGGAGTCGGTCGTGCAGCTCGCCCAGCGTCTCCTTCGCCATTTTGAGGGGCTGAGGTCGCTCAAAGACGCAACGGTCGAAGAAATGACGAACATCAAAGGGATCGGGCCGACGAAAGCCGTGCAAATTTTGGCGGCGTTGGAGCTCGGCCGACGCATCCACCAGTCCGGCTGCGCCGACCGCTATGTGATTCGTTGCCCGGAAGACGGAGCGAAATACGTCATGGAAGATATGCGCTTTTTATCGCAAGAACATTTTGTCGCCATTTATTTAAATACGAAAAATCAAGTCATCTACCGCAAAACGGTGTTCATCGGCAGTTTAAACGCCTCGATTGTCCATCCGCGCGAAGTGTTTAAAGAGGCGATCAAACGTTCCGCCGCCTCAGTCATTTGTGTGCATAACCACCCTTCTGGCGATCCGACTCCAAGCCGCGAAGACATCGATGTGACGAAACGGCTCGCGGAATGCGGCCGCATCATCGGCATCGAGCTCTTGGATCACCTCATCATCGGCGATCAAAAATTCGTCAGTTTGAAAGAAAAAGGCTATGTCTGACGGTTCTCATTTTTTGTCGAATCAGTTATAATATCAACTATGGGTTTTTCCGAATCCGTTCGGGCGGTGTTGTACAATTTATAAATGACTTGACATCCGATCCATGTTGTCAATAGAAAATCATATGCATTTCGTTTCGGAAAGGAAGATCGATCATATGTTTGGAATTGGGACGAAAGATCTCGGGATTGATTTAGGAACAGCGAATACGCTCGTTTATGTGAAGGGAAAAGGGATCGTTTTGCGCGAGCCGTCGGTTGTCGCCATTCAGCGCGACACGAAGCAAATCGTCGCCGTCGGCAATGAAGCGAAAAACATGATCGGGCGCACGCCGGGCAACATCGTGGCGCTTCGTCCGATGAAAGACGGCGTCATCGCCGATTATGAAACGACGGCGACGATGATGAAATATTTCATTCGCAAGGCCGTCAAAACGAAAGGGTTGTTTGCCAGCAAGCCGTATGTGATGGTATGCGTGCCGTACGGCATCACGGCCGTGGAGGAGCGCGCGGTCATCGATGCGACGCGCCAGGCTGGAGCACGCGACGCCTATACGATTGAAGAACCATTTGCGGCCGCGATCGGCGCCAATTTGCCGGTGTGGGAGCCGACCGGGAGCATGGTCGTCGACATCGGCGGCGGTACGACTGAAGTGGCCGTGATTTCGCTCGGCGGCATCGTGACGAGCCAGTCGATTCGCATCGCCGGCGATGAAATGGATGAGGCGATCATTCAATACATCCGAAAAACGTACAATTTGATGATCGGAGAACGGACGGCGGAGGCGATTAAAGTCGAAATCGGCTCAGCCGGAAATCCGGAAGGAATCGGAAACATGGAAATTCGCGGCCGCGACTTGCTCACTGGGCTGCCAAAAACGATCGAAATCAGCGCCGAAGAAGTGGCTGAGGCGCTGCACGATACGGTCTATGCGATCGTCGAGTCGGTGAAAAACACGCTCGAAAAAACACCGCCGGAGCTGGCGGCTGACATTATGGACCGGGGCATCGTGCTGACAGGCGGCGGCGCTTTGTTGCGCAATTTGGACAAGGTCATCAGCAAAGAGACGGACATGCCGGTCATCGTCGCGGAAAATCCGCTTGATTGCGTGGCCATTGGCACCGGGAAAGCGCTCGACCACATCGACTTGTTTAAAAACAAGGCGAGAGACCATCGCTGACGGTAAGAAGGTGTGACGCATGCCACAGCTTTTCGGGAATAAGCGTCTCATTTTTTTGCTCGTCAGCATCGTCATCCTTGTCATGTTGATCGGCTTTTCCCTGCGCAGCCGCGAAGAGTTGACGTGGCCGGAGCAGTTCGTAAAAGATACGGTCGGTTTTGTTCAGCTTCTGTTCGGGAAGCCCGCCCAGGAGATCGCGGGCTTCTTTGAAAATGTGAGCGATCTTCGCCGTACATATAAGGAAAACGAACTGCTGAAGGCAAGACTTGAGGAATATGCGGCGCTTGAGACCGAGGTCGAGGCGCTGCGGCAAGAAAACGAACGGCTGCGCGCGTTGCTCGATAAAAAAGAGAGCTTGCGTGATTTTGTTTCGATTCAGGCGACGGTGATCGGGCGGAACCCGGATCGTTGGCGGGAAACGATCATCATCAACAAAGGCGAGCAACACGGCGTGAAAAAAGATATGGCCGTCATCACCCCAGCGGGGCTTGTCGGCAAGGTGCAGCACGCTTCCCAATTTACGTCCACTGTGCAGCTGTTAAGCGCGCTTGACCAAAACAACCGCATTTCCGCTTATATCCAAGGAAAGGAAAACGTGTTTGGGTTGATCGAAGGCTACGATGAGAAGCGGCGCGAGTTGCTGCTCGGAGAAATTCCGATTGACGCCAAAGTGGAAAAAAGGCAAAAAGTGTTGACTTCCGGCCTTGGCGGCGTGTTTCCGAAAGGGCTGCCGATCGGTGAGGTGACTGAAGTCAAGCCGGACCAATACGGATTGACGAAAGTCGTCTATGTCAAGCCGTTTGCCAACTTGTATGATATTGACGACGTCATGATTGTGAAACGAACCATCGATGCAGCACTGCAGGAAAAGGAGGAGGCAAAGTGAACAAGTGGCGTCTCCCTTTCCTTGCGGTGTTATGTTTTGTGAGTGAGAGCCTTTTTGTTGATATATGGCCAAAAGGCGACTTGTATGTCCACTATTTTTTTGTTCCCCGGTTTTTTCTTGTTTTTCTCGTGTTCACAGCGATGCATTTCGGCGGGACGCGGGCGATGGGGTACGGGTTTATCTTCGGGTTTCTGTATGACTGCGTCTACACAGAGCTGCTCGGTGTTTATGCGTTTGCCTATACGCTTATAGCCTACTTGGCGGGCAAAGCGATGAAATGGTTCCACCAAAACTGGTTCGTTGCATCGCTCTTGTCTCTGCTTTCCATTATGCTGCTTGACAGTTATGTCTACGGCATCCAGCTGTTGATCGGGCGGACCGATTGGTCGTTTTCTGTTTTTTGGGACCGCCGTCTATGGCCGACGCTGCTTCTGAACGTCGCGTTTTTGCTCGTCTTTTCGTACCCGCTCGAACGGCGATTGGCAAAAATTCGCCGGTTTGAGCAGGAAGAATAAAAGAGGAAAAACGGCCCGTTTTGTAGAATTATTCGTTGGGGTGAACGTTGTGGCGAAACAAAAGCAGCAGTACGTGACGATTAAAGGGACGAAAGATGGGCTGACGCTGCATCTCGATGACCGCTGCTCGTATGACGATTTATTGAAAGAAATCGAGGAGCGGCTTGTCAAACAAGCTGGCGTCGCGCCAGACAGCCCCCTTGTCTCTGTTCATCTGAAAATTGGGAACCGCTATTTGACGCCTGCCCAAGAGGAAGAGGTGCGTGCGCTCATCCGCCGTTCAAAAAATTTGGTCGTCGATTCGATCGAAAGCAATGTCATGTCGAAAGCAGAAGCGATAGAATGGATGAGAAAAACGGAAATTGTGCCCGTTTCGCGCATTGTCCGTTCGGGACAAGTGCTTCATGTCGAAGGGGATTTGCTGCTGATCGGCGACGTGAACCCTGGCGGAACGGTCATTGCCGGAGGCAACATTTTCATTCTCGGCGCCCTGCGCGGCATCGCCCATGCCGGGTATGCCGGCAATAAACAGGCGATCATCGCTGCATCGGTCATGAAACCGATGCAGCTGCGCATCGGCGACATCATGAGCCGAGCGCCCGATTCGAAAACGGATGAAGGAAATGAAATGGAATGCGCCTATATTGATGAGCATAACCAAATTGTTGTCGACCGCCTTCAGCTGCTTATGCATTTGCGGCCGAATTTGACGCGCTTAGAAAGGAGAATGTGACCGTGGGAGAAGCGATCGTCATCACTTCCGGAAAAGGCGGCGTCGGCAAAACGACGACGACCGCGAACCTTGGGACGGCCCTCGCCATTCTAGGGAAGCGGGTGTGCCTTGTCGACACCGACATCGGGCTGCGCAACCTCGATGTCGTGCTTGGGCTTGAGAACCGAATTATTTATGATTTGGTCGATGTCGTGGAGGGGCGTTGCACGGTGCAGAAGGCGCTTGTGAAAGACAAGCGGTTCGATAACCATTTGTATTTGTTGCCGGCCGCGCAAACGAGCGATAAGTCGGCGGTCAACCCCGCGCAAATGAAACAGCTCATTGAGGAGCTGAAACAGGAATACGATTATGTGCTCATCGACTGTCCGGCTGGAATCGAACAAGGCTATCGCAACGCTGTCGCCGGCGCGGACGAAGCGATCGTCGTCACGACGCCGGAAGTGTCGGCGGTCCGCGACGCCGACCGCATCATCGGCTTGCTTGAAGCGGAGGAGCACGTCAAACCGCCGCGCCTCATCATCAACCGCATTCGCAGCCATATGGTGAAAAACGGCGATATGTTGGATGTCGACGAAATCATCTCGCATTTATCGATCGAGTTGCTCGGCATTATCGCCGACGATGAAAACGTGATCAAAGCGTCGAACCGCGGCGAGCCGATTGTGCTGGACCCAAACAGCAAAGCGTCGATCGCCTTCCGCAACATTGCCCGCCGCATCCTCGGCGAGTCGGTGCCGCTGCCGCCGCTTGAGGAAGAGGAGAAGGGGCTGTTTTCAAAGATTCGGAAAATATTTAGTTTGAAATAATGGAGTTGGCGCAAGAAGGCCGTTGAATGGGCCTTCTTTTTTTATTCATAATTGTTGTGCTGTTTGGAATTCCTGATCTGTAACAACGGAAGCAGATGGTATCGATCGGTTGCGGCGCTCAGCCGAAACGTTGGTGTGAAACCGTTTGAGGGATTTGTTCGCGGACGTGTTCGGCGAGGCGCGGCGAAAAACGCTCGTTCATATTCCATGAGGTTGTCTCATAAATTAGTACAAACGTTGTTGGAAAGGTGGAGGGGGGACGTATGGATCGACGCGTCCGTGAGATGAAAAAACGCATTGAAAAACGAAGAAGGGAACGTCAATATAAGGGGCAGGATCCAAAAGAATCTAGATGGAGCGCCGCTGATGAGGAGCGGTACGGGCTGCCGGTCGTCACGTATGACCGCTATTCGTTTGAATCCGCTCCCCATCCGTTGTTCCGCAAAGAATGGTTTTTATTCAAAACACTCATCGCTGCCTGTCTCGTGCTAGTGACGGCCATTTTGTTCCGGCATCCGTCCGCTTCCCTCGAGCCGGCGCGGCAGTTTATTGCCCGGACGATGGAAACCGAGTTTCAGTTTGCGGCCGTCTCAGCCTGGTATGAAAAAACGTTCGGTGAGCCGCTCGCTTTTTTTGCCCCGAAAAAGGAAGAAAAGGTGAAAACGGCTTCATCCTATGCAGTGCCGGCTTCTGGACGGATTCTCGAAAGTTTTGAAAAAAACGGGGAGGGTGTGACGATCGAAACCGAGAATGGAGCCAAAGTGGAAGCGATGAAAGAAGGGATTGTCACCTTTGCCGGTACGAAAGACCGTCTCGGCAAAACGGTCATCATCCAACATGCGGACGGCACGGAGACGTGGTATGGACGTTTGGGGGCCATTTCGGTGAAATTGTATGATTTTGTAGAAATGGGGCAGGAAGTTGGCACGGCCGGGGCGAGCGAGGCAAATAAACAGAAAGGGCTGTTTTATTTTGCTATTAAACAAGGAGATGAATTTATCGATCCGATTCAGGTGATTTCCTTTGAATAAGTATATGGCGCTGCTCGGGAAGCTGCACGTCCACCCACTGTTATGGTTGATCGGCGGCATCGCGGTGCTTACCGCCCATTTCAAGCAGCTTTGCCTGTTGTTTTTCATCGTCCTCGTTCATGAGCTTGGCCATGCGGCGGCAGCCGCGTTTTTCTCTTGGCGGGTGAAGCGGATTTTGTTGCTGCCGTTCGGCGGAGTGGCGGAAGTCGAAGAGCACGGCAACCGGCCGTTCCGCGAGGAGTGGATCGTGACGCTCGCCGGGCCGGCCCAGCATCTGTGGCTCGTAGCGGCGGCGTTTTTTTTGTGGAAGGCCGGCATGATGGATGGCGGGAGCTGGGAGCTCTTTTTTCGCTACAATGCGGCCATTTTCGCTTTGAACTTGCTGCCGATCTGGCCGCTGGATGGAGGCAAGTTATTGTTTTTGCTGCTGTCCTACCGCCGCCCGTTCAGCGAAGCGCACCGGAACACGGTCGCCATATCGGCCGCCGTGCTTGCTGTCGGCGTCGTTCTTTTGTTTGTGTTGGCGCCGCGCCAGCTTGATTTATGGGCGATCGCCGCCTTTTTGGCGCATGCTCTTTGGCAGGAGCAAAAGCAGCATCCGTATGTCGTCATGCGCTTTTTGCTTGAGCGGTATTATGGAAACAAAGGCGGCTATACAAAGCTGCGGACGATTACGGCGCCGGCGGACGAACGCATCTCGGCCGTGCTGCAGCGATTTTACCGCGGACAAAAGCATGCGATCATCGTCGTTCGCGACGGGCGCGAACGGGCGACGCTCGATGAAAACGAGCTGCTGCATGCGTTTTTTGCCGAAAAACAAGCCGATGCGCCGCTTGGCGCTCTCATCTATTGATCGTGGCTATATATAAAAGTTTCACATATCCTTGATGGAAAAGTCGCTTATCTATTTTTCGACTGACGAAGGCAAGCCACAGGCTTGCCCTCGTCACACCTTGGCGTGACGGGAGGCCGAACAGCCGCTCGCTTCACAGACTCATACATGGGTCTGAAAGCGGCGTTGTTCGGTCGATCAACAGTCGATCAAATACTCGGTAAAGTTGCAAATGGCAAAGCTTCAAATGGCCTCTCTATATAGTCGTTTGCACCGTTTCATCATCGCCCGCCGGGGGACGAAGATGACGGTTGACGGCCGGCCGTTTCTATGTTACGATAGATGACGTTGTAGACTTTTTGTCCTGCCAACAAGGGCAAAAGAGGGCGGCTGTCGCAAAAAGACGCACCCGCACTACAACCGCTCAGCGCGGGCGATGAAGCGCTCCGTCTTGGGCCGCCTTGGCGCTGGCGAGTCTGAGTCCATGAAGGAGGTGCGATGCATGTACGCAATTATCGAAACTGGCGGCAAACAATTGAAAGTCGAAGAAGGCCAAGAAATTTACATCGAAAAATTGGATGCGAATGAAGGCGATACGGTCACGTTTGACAAAGTGCTGTTCGTCGGCGGGGAAACGGTGAAAATCGGCAACCCGACAGTCGAAGGCGCAACCGTGACGGCGAGAGTGCAAAAACACGGCCGACAAAAGAAAATCATCGTCTTCAAATATAAAGCGAAAAAGAACTATCGCCGCAAACAAGGCCACCGTCAGCCGTACACGAAAGTCGTCATCGAAAAAATCAACGCGTAAAGATGATCCGCGTCACGATTGAACGGGAAGCGGACGGCCGCATCCGCGCGTTTACGATGGAAGGGCACGCCCATTTTGCGAAACGCGGGCAGGACATTGTATGCGCCGGCGCTTCGGCGGTCTCGTTCGGCACGATCAACGCCATCGAGACACTTATTGGCGTAAGCCCGCATGTTTCGCTCGGCAAAGACGGCGGCTACCTCCGCTGCGAGCTTCCAAAGCTGGAAGAAGCGGCGGCAGAGAAAGTACAGTTGTTGTTGGAAGCGATGGTCGTTTCGCTAAAGACGATCGAACGCGATTACGGAACATTTATCCGCGTGACATCCATCTAGCGGGAGGTGACTGCCATGCTGAGACTTGACCTGCAATTTTTTGCTTCGAAAAAAGGGGTCGGTTCGACGAAAAACGGCCGCGACTCGATCGCGAAACGTCTTGGCGCAAAACGGGCTGACGGTCAATTCGTCACCAGCGGTTCGATTTTGTACCGTCAACGCGGAACGAAAGTCCATCCGGGCTTGAACGTCGGCCGCGGCGGCGACGATACGCTGTATGCGAAAATCGACGGCATCGTACGCTTCGAGCGACTCGGCCGCGACCGCAAACGCGTCAGCGTCTACCCGGTCAGCCAAGAAGCGTAATCGATGTGGAAAAAACTCTAACCGTTCGGTTAGAGTTTTTTCTTTTTGGCGTAGAAAAATCGTTCCTGTTCAATGTCAAAAAATGTTATAGTAAAAGTACATGCCTCCCCCATGGAGGCGGAAGTCCAAGCGAGGCAGGGAGCCTACGCTTAGTGGATAGGGGAGCGTCGGATGGAGAAGCGATGGACTGTCGTTGAGGTGATGCGCCATGCCCGCCATGACTGGCTGAACAAAATTCAGCTCATCAAAGGGCATTTGGCGCTTAATAAAATCGAACGGGTGCAGGAAATCATTGAAGACATGATCGGCGAGATGCATCAGGAAACACGGTTGACGAATTTGAAGGCCGAGCGGTTCGCCGAGCTTATCATGACCTATAACTGGGAGCCGCGTCCGCTCGTTCTTGAGTATGAAATCATGGACGGCAAAGCGGATTGGTCGCAGTACGATGAACAGCTGGCTGAATGGTGCCGCAAATTTTTTCGCCTGCTCGAAGCGCAATCCGATGAGCGGACAGAAAACCATTTATGTTTGTCCATTGAGCTGTCCGACCGACGGGCGGCGCTGTTTTTGGATTACCGCGGCACGTTTAGGGACGGCGAAACCATTCGCGCTTGGCTTGAGCGCTGCGAACCATCACCGCCGCTTCGGCTCGCGTCGTTTGCCGTTGGCGAGGGCGAATTGACGGTGGAGCTTGAGCTTTTGTCGGCGGAATCTTGATCGTTGATTGGATGAAGGAGCACGGAAGAGTTCATGGAGTGCGGACGGATCGATCCAATCGGACCGGAAAGCGGCGGATGGGCTTGAACCGCCCGCCAGCCCGCAGACGGCCGATGCTTGCGTACATATTGACACCATGGAATCGACTCTGTATACAATAATAAGTATTAGTCATACTCATTTCGCCATGATACCATGATGGAAGTGAATCGGAGGAACAGCCATGTTTGTTGATCAGGTGAAAATTTATGTGAAAGGCGGGGACGGCGGCAACGGCATGGTCGCGTTCCGCCGGGAAAAATACGTCCCAAAAGGCGGGCCGGCCGGCGGAGACGGCGGCAAAGGCGGCGATGTCGTCTTTGTCGTTGATGAAGGGCTGCGGACGTTGATGGATTTCCGCTACCAGCGCCATTTTAAAGCGCCGCGCGGCGAAAACGGCATGTCGAAAAACCAGCATGGCAAAAATGCGGAAGACTTGATTGTCAAAGTGCCGCCAGGCACCGTTGTCATTGATGCGGATACGAACGAAGTGCTCGCCGATTTGACCGAGGCGGGGCAGCGGTTTGTCGTCGCCAAAGGCGGGCGCGGCGGGCGCGGCAACACCCGATTTGCGACGGCGTCCAACCCAGCGCCGGAAATTGCGGAAAACGGCGAACCGGGCGAAGAGCGCAACATCATTTTAGAGCTGAAGCTTCTCGCTGACGTCGGGCTGGTCGGGTTTCCAAGCGTCGGCAAATCGACGCTGCTGTCGGTTGTCTCCGCAGCCCGTCCGAAAATCGCCGAGTACCATTTTACGACGCTCGTTCCGAACTTGGGCGTTGTCGAAACGGAAGACGGGCGCAGTTTTGTGATGGCCGACTTGCCGGGATTGATTGAAGGGGCCCATCAAGGGGTCGGGCTCGGGCATCAGTTTTTGCGCCATATTGAACGGACGCGTGTCATCGTCCATGTCATCGACATGGCGGCGGTCGAAGGGCGCGATCCGTACAACGATTATCTCGTCATCAACGAAGAGCTGAAACAGTACAATTTGCGCTTGACCGAGCGGCCGCAAATTGTTGCCGCCAATAAAATGGACATGCCGAACGCCGAAGAAAATTTGCGCCGCTTCAAAGAGAAAGTCGGCGATGCGGTGCCGGTCTTTCCGATTTCTGCAGCGACAAGACAAGGAGTGCGCGAGCTGTTGTTTGCCATCGCCGACCTGTTGGAAACGACGCCGGAATTCCCGCTTCATGAACGGGAAGATCCGGCCGTGCAGCGCGTCGTGTACAAATATGAAAAAGAGGAGCCGCCGTTTACGATCACCCGCGCCAGCGACGGAGCATTCATTTTGGCGGGCGGCAAAATTGAAAAGTTGTTTAAGATGACGGATTTCTCGCGCGAAGAATCGGTGCGCCGCTTCGCCCGCCAGCTTAAGGCGATGGGGGTGGATGATGCGCTGCGCGAGCGCGGCGCGAAAGACGGAGACACGATCCGGTTGCTTGATTACGAGTTCGAGTTTGTCGACGACTGGGATGAATAGAGCGGGGGAAGGTGCGGTGGAGAAAAAATTTTATTTGGTGCGCGAAGACGTCCTGCCGGAAGCGATGAAGAAAGTCGTGCTCGCTAAACAGCTGCTTGAGCGGAAAAAAGCCGCCTCGGTCGCCGAGGCGGCGCAGCTCGCCAACATCAGCCGCGGTGTGTTTTACAAATACCGCGATGCCATTTTTCCGTTCCAAGCGGTGACGAAAGAAAACATCGTCACGCTCTTTTTCCATTTAGAAGACCGCTCCGGAACGTTGTCACAGCTGCTTGGCGTTGTGGCGGCGGCCGGCTGCAACGTGCTGACCATCCATCAAACGATTCCGCTTCAAGGGAGGGCGAACGTGACGCTGTCGGTCAGCACAAACGATATGAACGAGGAGATTGATGAGCTCCTCGCTAAGCTCAAACAGCTCGAATTTGTCGAAAAAGTGGAAATTGTCGGTTCGGGAGTGTATTAAAGCAAGGGAGAGGCAAACGAGATGAAAATCGGTTATTTAGGACCGAAGGCGACGTTCACCGAAGCGGCGGCTGCTCTTCTTTTTCCGTCGCAGCCGCGGGAGCCGTATGACACGATTCCCGATTGCATTGACGCCGCGGCGGCCGGAGAGATTGAAGCGGCCGTGGTGCCGCTCGAGAACGCCTTGGAAGGATCGGTCAATTTGACACTCGACTATTTAATTCACGAACAGCCGTTGCCGATCATCGGCGAAATCGTTGTGCCGATCGAGCAACATTTGATGGTGCACCCATATTTCACCCCTCATTGGCGCGAAGTGAAAGAAGTGTATTCCCACTCGCACGCCATTGCCCAATGCCGGAAGTTTTTGCATACGGTGCTGAAAGGGGCGAAGCAAGTGCCGATGACGTCAACGAGCGCCGCCGCGAAATTTGTGAGCGAGCATCCGCACTTGCCGGCGGCGGCGATCGCCAACCGGCTGGCGGCGGAAAAATACGGGCTAGTGATCGTGCAGGAAAACGTCCACGATTACGATTACAACCATACGCGCTTTATTGTCGTCAGCCGGCGCAAAGAGCCGCTTTCGCCTGCTTCGCCTCTTTATGCTGGCGACAAGACGACCGTGGTCGTCATGCTGCCGCAAGACCGTCCGGGCGCACTCCATCAAGTGTTATCAGCGTTTGCCTGGCGGCGGCTCAACTTGACGAAAATCGAATCGCGCCCAGCGAAAACGGGCCTTGGAAATTATTTCTTTATTATTGACATCGACGCGCCGATGGATGACGTCCTCATCCCGGGGGCGATCGCGGAAATTGAGGCGCTCGGCTGCACAGTGCAGCTGTTGGGCAGCTATCCATATTATTTTGCTTGACGAAGACGAAAAAATGCGGATGGGTCATAGCCGTCCGCATTTTCTCTTTATCCAGCGTCCTGACGTACGGCATTTGCGAAGAGGGAATGACGGACGAGCGCAAGGCGATCCGTTCACGCTTCGATCAGAAATCCAGCCTGTTTCAAGGCGCGGCAGGCGGCGTCAAGCTTCACTGGTGAATCGGCTTCCAGCGTATGCAAATGGGTTCCGTCCGTCAGCTGCAACAAATACGACGATTTTGTCGCCTCGATTTTGGCGATGAATTGGTCGACTTCCAGGCGGTTGCTCACCATGATCGAGGCGGTTAAATCGCCGTAGACCGGATGCTCGATTTTGACGTCCTTGACCGTCACGCCGCAATCCACGAGCAAATACAACTCTTCTTTCGTCTGTTCTGGCGTATGGAAGCAGGCGATCGTCCTCGTGTACGTTTTGGCCGGTTCAGCCGGCTTTAAATACAAATAGCCTTGGCTTGTGGCGATGATTGGTTCGTTGCGCGCCTTTAACAGTGAAATGTCTTGGACGATCACTTGGCGGCTGACGTTCGTTTTCGCTGCCAGCTCAGCCCCCGTGAGCGGCGCTTCGCTTTCTTTCAACCATTGCAAAATGAGCTGGCGCCGCCTTTCCCCTAAAATTTTCTTTTCCTCTTTCACCTGCCATTCCTCCTTTCATGCCGATGTAAGTCGCTCCAATGTGGAAACGAACTGGTCGATCTCCGCTTCGGTCGTGGCCGCGCCCAATGAGATGCGGATGAATTGCTTCGCTTCTTCAGGCGTTTTCCCGACGGCGAGCATCGTCCGCGACGGCGCTTGCAGCCCGACTTGGCAGGCGCTGCCGGTGGAAATGGCGATGCCGGCGCGGTTGCATTCAAGCATCACAAGCTGCCCTTCGTACCCAGCGATGGACAAACCGATAATATGGGCAAGACGGAAATCGGGATGGCCTTCCACCGTCACCGGCAGCTGTTTGGCGGCGATGGCGTGAAGCAACCGATTCCGCAGTCGTTCCAAACGCGACTGTTCGTCCGCCATTCGTCGATGGAGCTGCTGCGCGGCCGTAATGAAGGCGGCAATACCCGGTACGTTGACCGTTCCCGGCCGAAAGCCTGATTCGTGCGTCGCTCCCGGGAATACCGGCTTCCAATGCCGGCGCGGGTTGATGTACACAGCGCCGACCCCTTTGGGACCGTACACTTTATGGGCGGAAACGGATAGGCTGTCTAGTCCTATCTCTTGAACATCTAGCTGTATTTTAGCAAAAGTTTGCACGCAGTCGCTATGAAAAAGGACGCCGTGCGCCCGCAGGAGGCGGCCGATGTCGGCAAGCGGCTGAATCGTGCCGATTTCCGAGTTGGCGTGCTGGATGGAAGCAAGGATCGTCTTCGGCGTGATCGCCCGCTCCAAATCGGCAAGTCGAATGCGCCCGAATCGGTCGACGGGCAAATACGTGACCGTATATCCTTCTGTTTCCAGCTGTTTGAACAGGTAATGGAGCGAGGCATGCTCGATTTCGGTCGTGATCAGGTGGTTTCCCTTATGCCGGTAGGCGGCAGCTAGCGAACGGATCGCGAGCAAGTTCGCTTCCGTTCCGCCGCTTGTGAAATAGATCCCTTCCGCTTCTCCGTTAATCATGGCGGCGAGTTCGCGCCGGCATAAGGCAAGCAGTTGTTTCGCTTTCGTTCCGATGTCATGCAAGCTGCTTTCGTTGCCAAAGTAAACGGACGCCGCTTCAGCGTAAGCGGCGATCGCCTCTTGGCACATTGGCGTCGTTGCCGCGTAATCCAAATAAATCATATTCCCCCGCCTTTGCATCATTTTTTTCGCCAAACCTCTTGCCATTAGTTTAAATATGTGTAAATATAGATGTCAAGACAGGTGAAAAGAAAGGGGCGTCCGAGAGTGAAGGAAGGTGGCGTGATTATCGTCGGAAGCGGGCTGGCGGCGTTAACGGTCGCGTATCATTTATCTGAGCTCGACCATGTGATGATATTCACGAAAAAACGTTGCACCGACAGCAATTCATGGCGGGCGCAAGGAGGGGTGGCCGCGGCGCTGGCAGAGAGCGACGATTGGCGCGCTCATTTCCGCGATACGATGGTCGCCGGCTGCTTTCATAACGATGAACGAATGGTCGAACGGCTCGTCCGCGAAGGGCCGAGGCGGCTGCAAGAATGGATCAACGCCGGCATGGCGTTTGATCGGGACGAACGCGGCCGGTTTTGTTTCGGCCTTGAAGGCGGGCATAGCCACCGCCGGATTTTGCACGCCGGCGGCGATCAAACGGGCAAAGCACTCGTTTCGTTTTTGCTTGAGCGGCTCGAGGGACGCGTATGGATGGAAGAAGGCGAGCAGGTGATTGATTTGCTTGTGGAAGAGGGGCGTTGCGTCGGGGTGAAAACGAAGCGGGAAGACGGTTCGGTGTCCATTTGGCCGGCGTCGGCCGTCGTGTTGGCGACCGGTGGATGCGCCGGATTGTATACGTTCACTTCCAATGCGCCGACGGCGACTGGCGACGGCATTGCCATGGCGTACCGCGCCGGTGCGGCGGTGGCGGATATGGAGTTTATCCAATTTCATCCGACGATGCTCGTTGCCGGCGGAAAAGCGGTCGGGCTCGTCTCGGAAGCGGTGCGCGGCGAAGGGGCGGTGCTTGAGGCGGAAGATGGAAGACCGCTGATGGACGGCGTCCATCCGCTTCGCGATCTCGCTCCGCGCGACATCGTCGCCCGAGCGATCGCGGCGGAACTCGATCGCGGCGGCCGCGTCTATTTGAATATTTCCCGCGTGTCCCACTTCCGCCGCCGCTTTCCGACGATCGCCGCGCTATGTGAGGCCTATGGCGTCGACCTTGAAGC
Source organism: Geobacillus sp. CAMR5420 (assembly GCF_000691465.1). Lineage (NCBI taxonomy): Bacteria > Bacillati > Bacillota > Bacilli > Caryophanales > Anoxybacillaceae > Geobacillus > Geobacillus sp. CAMR5420. The sequence continues at coordinate 70,133 of NZ_JHUS01000054.1, read as the reverse complement.
CGGCCGCCTTCCTGTCGCGCCGGGCGCCCATTTTTTAATGGGCGGCGTTGTCGTCAACGAGTGGGGGCAGACGACGGTTCCGGGCTTGTACGCCGTCGGGGAAGCGGCGTGCACCGGTGTGCACGGCGCCAACCGGCTCGCGAGCAACTCGTTGCTTGAAGCGATCGTCTTTGGATTCCGTGCGGCCTGCGCCATCCGCCGTCAAGCGGCGTGGCCGGAAACGGTGCACCGAGCGGATTCATCCAGCCCGCGTCGTTTGATTGTACCACGGCTGCCAGAGCGGGCGTTGCTCCGCGAACAGCTGTCAACGTTTGTCGGCATCGTCCGCAACGGCGATCGGCTTCGCGAAGCGGTCGACTGGTTGGAACAGTTTTCGTTGCCGGATTGGCTGGATGGCGACCTTGAACGATTGTCGGCAGAGGAGATTGAAACAGGATATATGTTGCTAGTGGGCTGGCTTGTCGCTTCATCAGCGCTTGGGCGCACGGAAAGCCGCGGCGGCCATTACCGGAGCGATTTTCCGCGTGAACGCCCGGAGTGGCGGGGGCGGCGCCTCGTGCGGACGAAAGAAGAGTGGGCCCGCCTTGGGGCTGGGAGGTAAAGCGGCAAAGAAAACGGAGGGATGAAAGATGAACCGGTTGAAGCTCGAACAACTGTTGCGACAGTTTTTTCTTGAAGATATTGGCGACGGCGATGTGACGAGCGAGACGATTTTTCCGGCTCATGAACGGGCATCAGGCATGTTTATGGCCAAAGCGGACGGGGTGGTGGCCGGCGTCGGCATTATTGCGGCGGGCTATCAGCTGCTGGATCCGCGCGTCGAAGTAACCATCATGAAACAGGACGGCGAACGGGTCCAAGCCGGCGAAACGATCGCCGTCGCATCCGGACCGGTCGGGCCGCTGTTGTCCGGTGAGCGCGTCATTTTAAACTTGCTGCAGCGGTTAAGCGGCATTGCCACCGTGACGCGACAGGCCGTTGACTTGCTTGGCAATAGCTCCACACGCATTTGCGACACGCGGAAAACGACGCCGGGGCTGCGCATGCTTGAAAAATATGCCGTCACATGCGGCGGCGGCTACAATCACCGCTTTGGCTTGTACGACGGTGTCATGATTAAAGACAACCATATCGCCTTTTGCGGATCGATCGCCCGCGCCGTCAAAACGGTGCGGGAGCGGCTTGGGCATATGGTGAAAATCGAAGTAGAGACCGAAACGGAAGACGAAGTGCTCGAGGCGGTCGAGGCCGGGGTGGATGTCATTATGTTTGACAACCGGACGCCGGATGAGGTGCGGGCGTTCGTCCGGCTTGTGCCAAAGCCGATCATCACGGAAGCGTCGGGGGGAATTACGCTCGCCAATGTGGCGGCGTACGGCGCGACCGGAGTCGACTACATTTCGCTCGGATGTTTAACCCATTCCGCCCCGGCGCTCGATATGAGTTTCAATTTGCGATAATGGAGGGGAGAACCGTGAACGTCCTTGAACAGTTGAAACGGCTGGATGAGATGCCCAAACGGTATAAAACGATGGAACGAAGCGAGCTCGAAGCACGCGCCCGCGCGGTGAAAGAACGGTTCGGCCGGCGCCTTTTCATCCCGGGTCATCACTACCAAAAGGATGAGGTCATTCAGTTCGCCGATGCGACCGGCGATTCGCTTCAGCTTGCCCAGCTCGCGGCAAAGAACAGCGAAGCCGAATATATTGTGTTTTGCGGCGTCCATTTTATGGCGGAAACCGCCGATATTTTAACGAGCGACGACCAAACGGTCATTTTGCCGGACTTGCGCGCCGGCTGTTCAATGGCCGATATGGCCGATATTTTTCAAGTCGAGCGGGCATGGGCGGCGCTTATTGAGCGGTTTGGCGAGACGATCGTGCCGCTTGTGTACGTCAATTCGACCGCGGCGATTAAAGCGTTTGTCGGCCGCCATGGCGGAGCGACCGTCACCTCGTCGAACGCGAAAAAGATGATGGCTTGGGCGTTTTCACGGAATGAACGGATTTTCTTTTTGCCGGATCAGCATTTAGGGAGAAATACGGCCTATGCGCTCGGCATCCGTCTTGACGAGATGGCGGTGTGGGATCCGCATGAGGAGACGCTCCAAGGGGCGGACGATCTCGACAAGGTGAAAGTCATTCTTTGGAAAGGACATTGCTCCGTGCATGAAAACTTCACCGTGCGACAAATCGAGCATATTCGACGGATGAAGCCGGGAATCCATGTCATCGTCCATCCGGAATGCAGCTGGGAGGTCGTCCAGCAAGCAGACTACGCCGGTTCGACAAAATACATTATTGAAACGATCCGCAATGCTCCACCCGGCACCCAGTGGGCGATTGGAACGGAAATGAATTTGGTGAACCGGCTGAAGCATGAACATCCAGACAAAGAAATTGTTTCTCTCAATCCATATATGTGCCCGTGTTTAACGATGAATCGAATTGATTTGCCGCATTTCGTCTGGGCGCTCGAATCGCTTGAGCAAGGAGCGATCGTCAATCGCATCACCGTTCCGAAAGACATCGCCGCAGAGGCAAAAGAGGCGCTCGACCGCATGCTTTCGCTTGCCTAGCTTTTTCCCTGGCTTGACGAGGAGGGATCCTCGTTCGGTCAGGGATTTTTTTATCATAAATCAACGATCATCGTCATACATTGTGTTGAAAGACGATAACGGGAAACAAGCATCGGTTCGATCGAGCGTAAACAGTCTCGGTTTAGGAGGGGAATGGAGTGAAAATCCATATTGTCCAAAAGGGCGACACCCTTTGGAAAATCGCCCAAAAATATGGAGTGGATTTTGAACAATTGAAAAAAATAAATGGGCATTTGAGCGACCCGAATATGATTATGCCTGGAATGAAAATCAAAGTGCCGACAGCAGGGGTGCCGGTCAAAAAAGAGACGAAGGCGCCTGTGTCACCCAAAAAAATGCACGTAAAAGAGCACCCGTACGCGGAGGCGAAACCGTTCGTCTCATTCCACATTGATACCGAGCTTGACACTGCTGTCGCCCCTGCTCCGGAAGGCGAGGCAGCGGTAAACGAACCGGCGGGTGAGGCGCCGAAAGCAGTGGTAAAGAAAACGCCCAAAGCAGTCGTAAAGGAAACACCGAAAGCGCCGGAGAAGAAGGCGGAGAATGTGCCAGTGAATGAAGCGCCAAACGTGCCGGTGAACGAAATGCCAAATGTATCAGTGAATGAAACGCCAAATGTGCCCATCAATGAAGCGCCAAAGGCCGTCGAGAAGGAAGCGCCAAAAGCGGCACCAAAAGCAGTGGTGAATGAAGCGCCGAACGTACTGGTGAACGAAACGCCGAATGCGCCCATCAATGAAGCGCCAAAGGCACCGGCGGGTGAGGCGCCGAAAGCGGCGATGAACGAAACGCCAAAGGCTGTCGAGAAAAAAGCGCCAAAAGCAACGGCACAAGAAGCACCAAAAACGCCGAAAGCGGAGGCAAAAGAAGGGGCAAAAGCGAAAGGCGCCTCTGTGCCGCCGCTTGTGCATACGATTCCGCCGGTGGCCCCGCCTCCTCAACTTTCGTTCGCTCAATCGCTGGCCAACGTGCCGCCGATTCCGCCGAAGCCGAGCAATATTTTGCCCAACATGATGAAAGAGGAGGACAATGAAAGCCCAGCTGAATGGAAAGGGGAACCGGCGGCTGAGAGCGAAGACGCGCCGCCGCTGCCGAACATTCCATACGTTCCTGTCGCCCCGCCGACGATCCCAATATTTGGCACTGACCAAGGATGTACGCCAGTGCCGCCAGTTTGGCCGGGGAGCGGTTTTTACGCGCCGCCGCTGCCGATCATGCCGACGTCCTATCCGCCATCGTCTGCGCCGTCGGCCGTTGGGAAAAGCGGTGAAAGTCCGGAAAACGGTTCGGCGCCGTTTCCCGGCATTCACGAAAGCAGCAGTGAATCATTAGAGCCGCCGTTTTCTGGGCCTGGGGTTGCCGCCCCGTTTGTCCCGTCCGCAGGGGGCGTTCTCCCGCCGCCCGGCGCTGCAACGCCAGTTTATGCGCCGCCTGCGGCGCACCCCTCGCCTGTCGGCTATCCGCCTTTTGGGTATGCACCGGCCTATGCGCCGCCCCCGTACTATTATGGAGGGTACGCCCTGCCGGCTCCATACGGATATGCGCCGCAGTCAGCGCCGCCGCTTCCGTGGCCAGGCGTCGTTTATCCGACAAGTCCAGCGGGATACTCGCCGCCATCCTACCCGCCATCATCCGCCCCGCCGGTCGCCGGCCCCCGTTTGTTTAGCGAACCGCCGGATGAGGAGAGCGGGCATGGCGAGGAACAATAACCAAGTGAAAAGAGACGCCGCCGGCCGTCTCTTTTTTCTTCTTGACCGCCAATATCGGCTTGTTATTCAACAAGTTGTGGCATTGAAACCGCATGTCTTAGCCATTGCCGCCCGGCAAGGAATGTTTGTCGCCAAAGCGTATCGCTTTCCTGTTGCGGCCGCGCGGCACGCCTGGCTTCTTGCCGCATTAAGGAAGACCGGTTTTTCCGCCGCGCCGGCCCCTATGCCGATCGGGCGCGGAGGAGTGGTTGAAGCCGGCGGATGCTATTGGCTGCTGACGGAATATGTAGCCGGAGCGCGTCCAATCTCGTTTGCCGCTTGGGCTGACGCCGCTGACGGACTTCATTTGCTCGAACGTTACCATACAGCAACGGCAAACATCGCCAGCAGCAAGCAGGAGGCGATGGGGCTGCCGCGTGCGCAGCTGTATGACAAATGGCGGCGCCGCTATGAGGAGTTTTGCCGACATTTGCCTGTTGTTGAAACGATCATGGACAAAGAAGACATTTTATTTACGCTGCGCTGGGCGGATTACTGTCTATCAACGTGTCGCGAGCATGCTCCAGAGTTGACGGCGGATTCTGCTGCCATCATTCATGGTGATGTCGCCTCCCATAATTTTTTGCGCACCACAACCGGCCAGATGTACCTCATCGACTATGACGCGGCCGCTCTTGCCTCGCCCGGGCTTGACTATTGCCAATACGCCAATCGCCTCTTGCCGTATATCGGTTGGTCATATTCAACACTCGCCCGTTTCGCTCCGCTTCGCCGTTGGTTGGAAAAACGCTGGTTTTTGCATGCGCTCTTATTTCCGGCTGATGTGTTTCGCGAATGGCGGTCAGCCGCCGCGCGCCGCCGCCCTCTTGTGTTTGACCGCAAGCGGAGAGAACGGTTTGTCCGCCGCCTTTATGCTATGCTACAATGAGAAATGGAATCTTTGGAAAAGGAGTCGAGGGCGGATGCAAGAAAAAATTGACAAACTCGTGCAATGGTTGCGTGACCAAGTCTCATCAGCCGGTTTAAACGGGGCGGTCGTCGGCATCAGCGGCGGCATCGACTCGGCGGTTGTCGCCCATTTGATTAAGCGTGCCTTTCCGGACGATTCGCTGGGGCTGATCATGCCTTGCAAAAGCAATCCGAAAGATATGGAAGATGCGCTGAAAGTGGTGAAAAGCTGCGGCATCCGGCATTTGGTCATCGATTTGACCGAGGCGCACCGGACGTTGTTTGGCGCGGTCGAGGCCGAGCTGAAAGCCATCGGGGAATGGAGCGAAGAGCGCGCGCGCCTCGGCGATGCGAATACAAGGGCGCGTTTGCGCATGACGACGTTGTATGCGGTCGCCAACAATTACGGCTATCTCGTCGTCGGTACGGACAACGCCGCCGAATGGCATACGGGCTACTTTACGAAATACGGTGACGGTGGAGTCGATTTAGTGCCGCTCATTCACTTTACAAAAGGCGAAGTGCGCGAAATGGGCCGTCTGCTCGGCGTCCCGGAAGAAATTATCAAGAAAGCTCCAAGCGCCGGACTGTGGGAAGGGCAGACGGATGAAAGCGAAATGGGCACGACGTATGAAATGATCGATAAATATTTAAAAGGGGAAGATATTCCAGAACGCGATCGGAAAATTATTGAACGGCTTCATGAACGTTCGCATCATAAACGGCAGTTGGCGATTGCGCCGCCGAAGTTTTAGCTGTCATCTCGTTGGGTTGAACTGACAGCGATAAACCCCCCGCGTTTGCCGCAAGCTAAACGTAAGGCTGGCTTCATGCCAGCCTTGGGCGAAGGAAACCAAGGGGGGTTTTCCATTGAGATACGCGGTCAGATGGATCGGCGCGTTGTCGGTCGCCGGATTGCTCGCCTCATGCACCAACTACCGGGCGAATGAGGAAGGGGCGCAGCGTTATCATGATGCGGCGAGACCGATCGGTTTTTACTCGACGGAGCGAGGCGACGATTTCCGCTATGGCCGATACGGGACGAATGCGCTCAATTATGACAACCGTTATATATGGGCGCGCCGCGGTCCGGTCACCGATTATTTGACGGACGGCGGCCGCCTCGGAGGACCAGCAGCGACCCGGTTTGACACGGACGTTCCGGCTCTTCCGCCCGACGTCGATTTCGGTGACAGTGATTACAACTACCATGGGCATTTGCACTCGCTAAACGTCGATCCGCACCCGTCGTACTACCGAAGCTATGCCGGCGGTTTGGCTGAGAAGCTCTCCCGCCGCGCCGCAGCGGTGAACGGAGTCGACGATGCCCGCGCGGTTGTGTATGGCGATCAGGCGCTCATCGCGATTGCCACAGACGCCCGCCATCCCAAGCGGCTTGAGAAGCGTGTCGAGCAAGCGGTCGCTCCGTACGCGGACGGCAAGCGGGTGCGCGTCACCTCGAATCCGAGCATGTACCACCGCATTCGCACGATTGACAACGCGCTTCGACGCGGGACTCCAATCAATATGGAAGAAATCCGCCGTGATTTGCGCACCATTTTTATCGATGGCACGATTCAAGAACGGCCGGAAAACACTCGGTGACAAACGAAAAAGGCGTCCCAAAAAAGCGGGGCGCCTTTTTTCATGGCTGCTCCTTCGCTGGAGCTTGGCTGACAATTTCCGCGTTTTTTGCTATAGTAATAGTCGGAACATTCCGTTGCGATGAGAGGAGAACTGTCGATGGCTGGACATTCGAAGTGGAAAAATATCCAACGGCGGAAAAATGCTCAAGATGCCAAACGCGGCAAACTGTTCATGAAACTGGCGAAGGAAATTTATGTGGCCGCCAAAAGCGGCGGAGGCGATCCAGCGTCCAATCCGAGCCTGCGCCTTGTCATTGAGAAGGCGAAAGCGGCCAACATGCCGAGCGAAAACATTGAACGGGCGATTAAAAAAGCAACTGGAACCCAAGAACATACCAACTATGAGGAAATTCGTTACGAAGGATATGGACCAGGCGGCGTTGCCGTCATGGTCGTTTGCCTGACGGATAATAAAAACCGCACCGCCGCCAACGTGCGTGCGGCGTTTTCGAAAAACGGCGGCAATTTAGGGGAAACGGGCTGCGTCTCCTATTTGTTCGAGCGCAAAGGGCTGCTCGTGATTGACCGCGAACAGCACAACGTTGATGAGGATGAATTGCTGCTGTTGGCCATTGAAGCGGGCGCCGAGGAGATGGAAACAACGGACGAATCGTTCGAAATTTATACAGCGCCCGAATCGTTTGAAACGGTGAAAGACGAGCTGGAACAGCAAGGATTCACGTTTGCCAGCGCGGAAATTACGATGATTCCGCAAACGTATACGACGCTTGAGGGCGACGATTTGAAAAAAATGCTGAAGTTGATCGATACGCTTGAAGATGATGATGACGTCCAAGAAGTGTACCATAATTTGGACGAATCGGTGCTTGAGGAGTAGCGACGTCCGTCGGCGAAGCCGGCGGATTTTTTTTGTACATACGTTCGAAGGTCGTGGAACATAATGGAATATGATGATCGAGCGCCGTTGGCTCGAATCCCCGCCCCACTTTTTGGATCGGCGGCAGCTTGCTTGGCAAAAAAGCTGATGGATCAAGGAATAAAATGGCGTCCGCTGGTGAAACTAGTGGCGTAAAGGAACCATCATCCGAGAAGAGAGGAACAAACGATGCGAATTCTTTCCCTCATACTGTGGATCGCCGCCATCGTGTTGCCGGTTCATTCGGCCTCCGCCGCACCGGTTAAGATGACGATTGTGCTCGAGCGGCAATACTTGGACGGAGAGATGAGCGAAGAGAAAGTCACCGAAACCGTCGATTCGATGACAGAAATATGGAAAAAATATCGCGGTTGGCAACTCGTGACGCTCGATGATCAGACGATCGTATTTCGCAAAACAATCAACGACATTTCGCCGTTGTTAAAAACAAACGGCTACTTCGGAATTACGGACGATGGCACGTTGTCTATCTTCAACGGCAAACCGGGCCGGTCGAGCGAAATCATCCAGTCGTTTTTCCAAATCGACGTGCAAAAGCTCGAAAGCCGTCAGCAAGAAAAGCTGAAGAAAGGAATTCGCGTCCTCTCGAAAGAGCGGTATGAACAAGTGATCGAAATGTACCGCCATTTTGCGGTCGTCCAATAAACCAAGCGAAAGCCCGTGGTGCAAAGCGCATCGCGGGATTTCTTTTTGCTATAATGAAATCATATGATACAATGAAAGGACGAAAAAAGGAGAGGAGCATCCATTGATCGAGTTTATCCGTGGGTATGTCGATTACGTCTGCCCGGAATATATCGTCATCGACCATAACGGCATCGGCTACGAGATCTTTACGCCGAACCCGTTTGCGTTTCAGGAAAGCCGCGAGGCGGCGGTGACCGTCTATACATACGAATATGTACGCGAAGGTGTGCACGCCTTGTACGGGTTCCCAACGCGCGAGGAGCGCAACTTGTTCGCCAAGCTGCTGCAAGTGTCGGGCATCGGGCCGAAAGGCGGCCTCGCCATTTTGGCGGCCGGGCGTCCGGATGAACTGGCGCGGGCCATCGAGGAAGAAAACGAGGCGTTTTTATGCAAGTTTCCAGGCGTGGGCAAAAAGACGGCCCGGCAAATGATTTTGGATTTAAAAGGGAAGCTCGGGGCGCTTGCGGCGCCGGCGGCTGCACGTTCGGCCGCACCGCTTTCCGGTGCGCTCGCCGAGGCGGTGGCGGCGCTCAAGGCGCTCGGCTACGCTGAACGGGAGATCGAGAAAATCATTCCGGCGCTCCGCGAAGAAGCGATGTCGACGGAACAGTATGTGAAGCGGGCGCTGGCGCTGCTTTTGGGATAAACAGCGGCCAAAGGGAGGAATGACGGTGGAGGAACGGCTTGTATCCGGGGAGGTCTTAGGGGAAGAAACTGCGCTTGAACCGAGTTTGCGCCCGCAATATTTGCATGAATATATCGGGCAAGATAAGATCAAAGAAAACTTAAAAGTGTTCATTGAAGCGGCCAAGCTCCGCGAAGAGACGCTCGACCATGTGCTGCTGTACGGACCGCCGGGGCTTGGGAAAACGACGCTCGCCGTGATCATCGCCAATGAAATGGGCGTCAAGCTGCGAGCGACATCTGGACCGGCGCTCGAGCGGCCGGGAGATTTGGCGGCGCTTCTCACTTCGCTTGAGCCGGGGGATGTGCTCTTTATTGATGAGATCCACCGGCTGCCGCGGGCGGTGGAAGAGGTGCTCTATCCGGCGATGGAAGATTATTGCTTAGATATCACGATTGGCAAAGGGCCGGATGCGCGCACGCTTCGCCTCGACTTGCCGCCATTTACGCTCGTCGGGGCGACGACGAGAGCCGGGGCGCTGTCGGCGCCGCTTCGCGACCGGTTTGGTGTCATCAGCCGGCTCGAATACTATCACGTCGACCAACTCGCCCAAATCATTGAGCGGGCGGCGGCCATCTTGCAAATCGGCATCGAGCGCGAAGCGGCGCTTGAGCTTGCCCGTCGGGCGCGCGGCACGCCGCGCATCGCCAACCGTTTGCTGCGGCGCGTCCGCGATTTTGCGCAAGTGCGCGGAGAGAGGGGAATTACGCTGCCGCTTGCTGTCGAGGCGCTCGAGCGGCTGCAAGTCGACCGGCTCGGGCTCGACCAAATCGACCATAAGCTGCTTTCAGCGATGATTGAAAAATTCGCCGGCGGCCCGGTCGGGCTCGAAACGCTGGCGGCCGTCATCGGCGAAGAAGCACAAACGATTGAAGAAGTGTATGAGCCGTACTTGATGCAGATCGGTCTCTTGCAGCGTACGCCGCGCGGGCGCGTCGTCACGCCGGCTGCGTACACCCATTTAGGAATGGAGGTTCCGAAGCGGTGAACAGCTTGCCAAAGTTGATCATGACGATCGGCGTTGTGCTCATCATTGTCGGGTTTGTCATGCAGTTTGTCAAACTCGGCCGCTTGCCGGGGGATATCGTCATCCGCAAAGGGAATATGACGTTTTATTTTCCCGTTGTGACATCCATCTTGCTGAGCGTTGTGTTATCGTTGATTTTTTACGTGCTCGGACGATTTCGCTGAAGGAAGGAGAACTGCGTCAACTACCCCCACTTAGCTAACGCTTGAAGTGGGAGCTTGCAACTCCCCAGAAGTGCAAACGGACTTCGTCCTCCTTCCTTGACTTGGGGTTGCATCAGGGGGCAGGTTGACGACTACCCAACGACGCAGGTCATGCCTGCATCGTTACCGATTCTCTCGGTGTGTCTGTTGGCAGTACTTGGCTTCCACACACAACAGACGGACCTACGCTCGATGTTTTACGGTTACAACGTTTCCTGTAACCAACTCCATACATCGAGTAGCCGTTATTGGAGTGCCTTTATTTAACAGTTTTCTCCACGTCTTTATTCTATCATACACAAAAGAAAGGGGGAACGAGCATTCCTCTCCCACTTACTCCCTTTGGTCGTTGAAGTGGGAGTCTCCTGCGCGAAATAGGATGAAAGTCGATTTGTTTGATTTTCATTTGCCGGAAGAGTTGATTGCGCAAACGCCGCTTCCAGACCGGGCGGCATCAAGGCTCATGGTGCTCGATAAACGAACGGGCGCCATTCGCCATGAAACGTTTCGCAACATTATTTCGTACTTGAATCCGGGCGACTGCCTCGTTTTAAACGATACGCGCGTCATGCCGGCGCGGCTTTACGGCGAAAAAGAGGAAACGGGCGGAACGGTCGAAGTGCTGCTGTTAAAGCAATTGGACGGCGACCGTTGGGAGACGCTCGTCAAGCCGGGAAAACGAGTCAAGCCAGGAACGAAACTCACCTTTGGCGAGGGGAAGCTTGAAGCCGTCTGCCTCGATACGCTGGAACACGGCGGGCGAGTGCTTGAGTTTTCGTATGACGGCCTGTTTTATGAAGTATTGGCCGAACTTGGGGAGATGCCGCTGCCCCCGTACATTAAAGAAAAGCTTGACGACCCGGAACGGTATCAGACGGTGTACGCCCGTGAAATTGGTTCGGCAGCGGCGCCAACCGCCGGTTTGCATTTCACCGAAGAGCTGCTTGACGCCATTCGCGAAAAAGGGGTGCATATCGTCTTCATCACCCTTCATGTCGGGCTTGGCACGTTTCGGCCAGTGCAAGTGGATGAAGTCGAGAAGCACGATATGCACGCCGAATTTTATCAAATGAGCGAGGAAACGGCTGAGACGTTAAACCGCGTCCGGGAGCAGGGCGGCCGCATCATCGCCGTCGGCACGACGTCGACACGGACGCTCGAGACGATCGCCGGCAAACATAACGGCCGATTTGTCGCCGAAAGCGGCTGGACCGACATTTTCATCTATCCGGGCTATGAGTTCAAAGGGATTGATGGGCTGGTGACGAACTTCCACCTGCCGAAATCGACGCTCATCATGCTCGTGAGTGCGCTTGCCGGGCGCGAAAATATTTTGCACGCGTATCAAGTAGCGGTCAAAGAGCGATACCGCTTTTTCAGCTTCGGTGATGCGATGCTCATCATTTGAGAAAGGAGACGAGCACGTTGACGACACCGATTCGCTTTGAACTGATCAAAACGTGCCGGCAGACGGGCGCGCGCCTTGGCATCCTCCATACGCCGCACGGCTCGTTTGAAACGCCGATGTTTATGCCGGTTGGGACGCTCGCCACGGTCAAGACGCTGTCGCCGGAAGAGCTGAAGACAATGGGGGCCGGCGTCATTTTAAGCAACACCTATCATCTTTGGCTGCGCCCGGGGCATGACATTGTCGCGGAAGCGGGCGGGTTGCATGCGTTTATGAATTGGGATCGCGGCATTTTGACGGATTCCGGCGGCTTCCAAGTGTTCAGCCTCAGTGAATTCCGCCGCATCGAGGAAGAAGGCGTCTATTTCCGCAACCATTTAAACGGCGATAAGCTGTTTTTATCGCCGGAAAAAGCAGTCGAGATTCAAAATGCGCTTGGCGCCGACATCATCATGGCGTTTGATGAGTGCCCGCCGTATCCAGCGACGTATGAATACATGAAACAGTCCATCGAGCGGACGAGCCGTTGGGCGGAGCGCTGCTTGAAGGCGCACCGCCGCCCGAATGAGCAAGGGCTGTTTGGCATCGTCCAAGGCGGTGAATATGAAGATTTGCGCCGGCAAAGCGCCCGCGATTTAGTGTCGCTCGATTTCCCGGGCTATGCGGTCGGCGGGTTGTCGGTCGGCGAGCCGAAGGAGGTCATGAATCGGGTGCTTGAGTTTACGACGCCGCTTCTGCCGGCGGACAAGCCCCGCTATTTAATGGGCGTCGGTTCGCCGGATTCGCTCATCGACGGAGCGATCCGCGGCATCGACATGTTCGACTGCGTATTGCCGACGCGCATCGGCCGCAACGGGACGGTGATGACGAGCGAAGGACGGGTGGTGATCAAAAATGCCCAGTACGCTCGCGACTTCTCGCCGCTCGATCCGAACTGCGACTGCTACACGTGCCGGAACTATACGCGCGCGTACATCCGCCATCTCATCAAATGTGATGAAACATTTGGCATCCGCCTCACGTCTTACCATAACGTCTATTTTTTGATAAAATTGATGGAGCAGGTGAGACAAGCGATCCGCGAAGATCGACTCGCCGATTTCCGTGAGGAATTTTTCGAACGCTACGGCTTCAACAAGCCGAATGCAAAAAACTTTTGACGACCGGAAAGGAGGGGGATTGCATGAACGCAGCGATCGCCAATTTGTTGCCGATTGTGCTGTTTTTTGTGATTTTCTACTTTTTGCTCATTCGCCCGCAGCAAAAACGGCAACGCGCCATCCAGCAAATGCAGGCGAATTTGAAAAAAGGCGATAAAATCATCACGATCGGTGGATTGCACGGCATCATCGACTCGGTCGATGAGGACAAAATCATCGTTCGCGCCGGCGACGGCACGCGACTGACGTTCGACCGCTCCGCGGTGAGAGAAGTGGTGGCGGAAAGCAAGGCGTAGCGAAAGCGCGGCCATCGGCGTCTAAGCTTGAGCGCCGATTTGAACGGCGGTGTGAAAAGCGCGAGCGAGACGCAATCTCGTTTCTTACCATCGCGCTCTCCATCACAAAAGGTGTCCCGTTTGCTTTGAGGACACCTTTTGCTTTTGCGCTGGTTTGTCGTTTTTACGTCCGTTCATAGCGCGACGATGACAAATTGACCCCGACGATGCCGCCTAAGGAAGCAGCGGCGAAAAAGGCAAGGTGGTACAGCCATTGTTCGACGGTAAACGATTTTTCCATGCCAAGAAATTGAAACAAAAAGATGATCGCCGTAAATAAGAGGCCGGTCAGCCCGCCGGCGAGCCATCCTTTTTCTTGGCTTTTTCCGCCGGCGACAACGCCGCCGATAAACAGCGAGACAACCGAGGCGGCAAACACGATCCAGGTGAGCGACGATTCGTGAATGTCCGTCCATTTGAGCAACAACGAAAAAATGAAGCTGACGAGCGCCGCCAACACAAAAACTGTGGCGATTCCATACACCAGTGCGCTGCCAAGCCGTGACACCGCGATCCCTCCTTGGCCCAAACGCTTTTTACCACAATATATTCACCGCCGGACAGGTTTAGACGTTTATTTTCGCTTGTTTTTGCCGGCCAGCCAGTGCAGCCCCGGAAGGTAGACGAGCTCTTCGCGCCGGATGAGCCGGAACAGAACGAGGCAGGCGGCATATAGGGCGGCTGTCGCGGCCATGGCAAGCAGCGTCCAAAGCGGTGCGGGCACCGCCAAAAGCGGATGGCGGGAGAGCGCATAGCCGATTGCGCCCGCAGCGATGATGGCGCCAAGCGCTTTGATGTACTCGCGCGCATCGATGGAAAAAGACACCACCTTGACGACCGTGGCAAAGTGAAGCAACGTCACAAGAACGGTGCTGACTGCAGTCGCCAGCGCCGCGCCCATAATGCCCAAACTTGGACGGGAAGCAAGGACGAAGATGCACACGAGCTTCACCACTGCTCCGATCAAGCTGTTCGTCATGGCGGCGTTCGCCAAGTCCAGTCCTTGCAAGACCGCCTGCAGCGGGCCTTGGAAATAATACAATAAGAAAAACGGCGCCATCACTTGAATAAAGATCGCGGCTTCACTTGTGCCGTACATCCAGCGCATGAGCGGCTCGGCGAACAAGTAAAGAACGACGGTGGAAAGGCCGCCGGTGACAAGCGACAAGCGCATCGCCTGGGCGATCCGGTATTCGACCAAAAGCAGCTTGCGTTGCGCCATGGCTTCGCTGATGGCCGGCACCAGGGCGGTCGAAAGCGCGTACGTAATAAACGACGGCAACGTCAACAACGGCAGCGCGTAGCCGACAAGCTGTCCGTATTGCCTTGTGGCAGTGGAGGCGGCGATGCCGGCCAATGCCAAGCTGTTGGCGACGACGATTGGCTCAAAAAACCAAGAAAGCGAGCCGATCAAACGGCCGCCGGTCGTCGGCAAGGCAATGCGCATGAGGCGGACGAACGTCTCTTTGCCGGCTTGGACGTAGTGAAAAAACTTTGTCCGCAGGCGAATCGATTTTTTAACCTTAAATAAAAACAGCAAATACAATAATGCTGCCAGCTCGCCGAGAACGGAAGACGCCATGGCGCCGGCGGCGGCATACTCGACGCCGTACGGCAAAAGCGGCTGTGTGCATAAAGCGATCAAGCTGATGCGGACGATTTGTTCCATCAAGAGCGAGTAGGCGTACGGTTTCATTTGCTGGCGTCCTTGAAAGTAGCCGCGCAGCACCGAAGAGATGGCGACGATCGGCACAATTGGAGCGATGGCAAGAAGCGGATAGTACGTGCGCGGGTCGGTGAACATCGTCCGGGAGAGCCATGGCGCAGCAGCGATCAACGCCGGCAGAAGCACGATGCTTAGCGCGCCGGTGGTGGCCAGCGACACGACGAGAATTTGTTTCACCCGCTGCCGGTCGCCGGCCGCCTCTGCTTCGGCGACGAGTTTGGAAATGGCGACCGGCAGCCCGATCTGCGTCGCGGTAATCGCTAAAACGAGCGTCGGCACGGCCATCATGTACAGCCCGACTCCTTCATCGCCGATCATGCGGGCGACGACAATTCGGTTGATGAAGCCGAGAATTTTCGTAATAAAGCCAGCGGCGATTAAAATGACCGTACCTTGTAAAAATTTAGACATTTTCTCCCCCTGCCTTCTCAAATGCCTCCATCTTTTATACAATATATGCAAGGCCCATGGCCAAGCATGACAAGATTGGCAGGCGGCAATGGATACAAGGGGGTATGGGGGATGGATGAAAACCGGAAGCTGCGCGAACAGCTCATGCCGGCGCTCGAGTCGAAGTGCGATGAGTTTCGTCTTCTCGGCTATACGCAAGTGACGATGGACGGGCTGTGGGAATGTTTATGTTCCCGCAAGTGGAAGCATCGGCCGGCGGAAAAAAAACTGCATGAGTTGGTCAGCGACATTTTCTCTCTTTCGCCGAGCGAGTATATGATGTTTTTGACGATGCGTTCGTATAAGCAGCAGGCGGCCGGCGATGATGAGTTGGAGCGGGTTTTAAAGGAATTGTTATAGTGGAAAATTGACACTTGCCGGCTGCTGTTTCATAATGGAAGGCGAGGCCAATGTTTTGCTTGGCGCTGCGGCGGACGGCGCCGAGGCAAGTTGAAGGAGGATCTTAAGGAGAATGGTAAAACGAAGCCGCATCGTCGCCTTTTTTCTGCTCCTGCTTTTGTTCGCCGGAGTGATGGGGCCGACGATTCAAGGAATTGTACATAACATCAAACTGGGCCTTGACTTGCAAGGCGGTTTTGAAGTGCTGTATGAAGTGAAGCCGGCCAAAAAAGGCGATAAGATTGACCAAGAGACGCTGCAAAGCACCGTCAGCGCGCTGAATAAACGGATCAACGTCCTTGGCGTCAGCGAGCCGCGCGTTGACATCGAGGGAGGAAACCGCATCCGCGTCCAGCTCGCCGGGGTGAAAGACCAAAATGAGGCGCGCGAAATTTTGTCCACGCAGGCGAAATTGACGTTCCGCGATGTCAATGACAACGTGCTTATGGACGGAAGCGACCTCGTCCAAGGCGGAGCGAAGCTGTCGTTTGATGAAAACGGCCGGCCGAGCGTCGCTCTGAAATTGAAAGACGCCGACAAGTTCCGCCAGGTGACGGAAAAAGTATATAAAATGGGGCCGCCAAACAACATTTTAGTCATTTGGCTCGATTTTAAAGAAGGGGTGGACTCCTACCGGAAAGAAGCGGGCAAAGCTGATCCGAAATTTATTTCCGCCGCTTCAGTCAACCAAGTGTTCAATCAGACGGATGTGTCGATCGTCGGCAATTTTACGGTCAAAGAAGCGCAACAGCTGGCCGATTTGCTCAATGCCGGCGCGCTGCCGGTCGAGCTGCATGAAATTTACTCCACGTCCGTCGGCGCTCAGTTTGGGAAAAACGCCCTGCAAAAAACGGTGTTGGCCGGCATCATCGGTGTGGCGGCGATCTTCTTGTTCATGATTTGGTTTTACCGGCTTCCCGGGATCATCGCCGTCATTACGCTGTCGGTATACATTTATTTGATTTTGCTTTTGTTTGATTGGATGAACGTCGTTATGACGCTGCCAGGCATTGCCGCCCTGATTTTGGGGGTTGGGATGGCGGTCGATGCCAACATTATTACGTACGAACGGATCAAAGAGGAGCTGAAGCTCGGCAAGTCGATGCTGTCGGCGTTCCGTGCTGGCAACCGCGGGTCGTTTGCGACGATTTTTGACGCCAACCTTACGACGATCATCGCCGGCGCTGTTCTTTTTATTTACGGGACAAGCTCGGTGAAAGGGTTTGCGACGACGCTCATCATCAGCATCGTCGTCAGCTTTCTCACCGCCGTTTACGGCACGCGGCTGTTGCTCGGACTGCTTGTGTCAAGCCGCTGGCTCGATAAAAAGCCGGAGTGGTTTGGCGTCAAAAAGTCGGAAATCTTAAACATTGCCGAAACGACCGAGGAAACGGAAGTGCCGACGAAGTTTGACCGCTGGGATTTTGTCAAACATAGCAAAAAGTTTTTCATTTTCTCTGGCGCATTGACGATCGCCGGCGTCATCTCGTTGTTTGCCCTGGGGCTGAATCTTGGCATTGACTTCACGAGCGGAACGCGCGTTGAGGTGACGAGCAGCCAGCCGATCGATGCTAAAGAGTTGAGCCGCTATTTCGAGCGGCTCGGCTACAAGCCGGAAGATGTCGTCCTGTCCGGCACGGATGGGAAAACAGGCGTCGTCCGCTTGATTGGCGTGCTCGATAAGCAAGAAATTGCCAAGCTGAAAAATGAATTGAAGCAAGCGTATGGCAACGAACCAAACATCAGCACCGTCTCTCCGGTCGTCGGCAAGCAGCTGGCTCGCAACGCGCTCATTGCTGTGCTGATTTCCTCGATCGGCATCATTCTTTACGTGACGATCCGCTTTGAGTGGCGAATGGCGCTCGCAGCCATTGTCGCCTTATTGCACGATGCGTTTTTTATCATTACCGTGTTCAGCTTGACGCGTCTTGAAGTCGATTTGACATTCATCGCCGCGGTGCTGACGATCATCGGGTACTCGATCAACGATACGATGGTCACGTTTGACCGCATCCGGGATTTGATGAAAAAGCGGAAAGTGAAAACGGTCGACGACTTGAAGCATATCGTCAACCGGGCGTTGCAGCAAACATTTACGCGCTCGGTCAATACCGTCTTGACCGTCTTGTTTACGGTCATCGCGTTGCTCATCTTTGGCAGCGAAGCGATCCGCAATTTCAACCTCGCCTTGCTCGTTGGACTTGTGTGCGGCGTCTATTCGTCGCTTTGCATCGCTTCTCAGCTTTGGGTCGTTTGGAAAGGACAGGAGCTCAAAAAAGGGAAAGGAGCCAAAAAAGCGGCGGCCGAGGCCGAACCGCAAGTGTAACAGCGCGCCGGAAAAGCGAATGTGCTTTTCCGGCGCCTTTTTGTTCGGTGCAATGCTTAGGGCGGAAAATGGATACACTAACCGTCAGATGCAACATAGGCAGCGCGTGAGGCTGCTGAATGCAAAGGTGGGGGAGATGGCCATGGAACACGAACAGCGGTTCAGGCAGGCGAAAACGGCAGCGATCGTCGGGATCGCTGGAAATATGGCGCTTGCTGCTGTCAAGGCGGCGGTCGGCGTGTGGAGCCAAAGCCAAGCGTTGATCGCTGATGCCGCCCATTCAGCGTCCGATGTTGCCGGCTCGTTCGCCGTTTGGGTCGGACTGCGGGCCGCTGCGCGCCCGCCGGATGAGGATCATCCGTACGGGCATGGGAAAGCGGAATCAATCGCCGCCATTATTGTGGCGGTTCTTCTATTTCTCGTTGGGATCGAGATCGGGCGCTCGGCGTTTCTGTCATTTTTCGCCCCACTGTCGCCGCCCGGGGCGGCCGCCATTTACGTCTTGTTGTTGTCGATTGCTGTCAAAGAAGCGATGTTTCGCTATAAATACCGGCTCGGGAAAAAGCTAAACAGCGATGCGCTGATCATCAACGCCTATGAGCACCGATCGGATGTGTTTTCGTCGTTTGCTGCGCTCATCGGCGTCGGCGCCGCCATTGTCGGTGGAAAATGGGAGATTGACTGGCTTGTATACGCCGACCCGCTCGCCGGATTGTTCGTCTCGCTGCTTGTTCTGAAAATGGCATGGGACCTTGGCCGACAGTCGGTCCATACGGCGATCGACCATGTGCTTCACGAGGAAGAGGCCGGCTATTTGCGCGAGGCGGTCTTGTCCATTCCCGATGTGCGGCAAATCAATGAGCTGCATGCGCGCGAGCACGGCCATTACGTCATCGTCGATTTGAAAATCGCCGTCGATCCGCAATTGACGGTCGAAGAGGGGCACCGGATCGGAAAGAAAGTGAAAGAAAAACTGCTGACGCTGCCGCGCGTCCGCAATGTCATGGTTCACATCAACCCGTACAACCCGGAAAAAAAACCGTAATGTCGTTGCCTGCCCTTTTCTCCTTTTTGTATAATAAGGAGAGTTGAGGTGGGAGACATGTTGAAAGCGAAAACGCGTTGGGAGGTGGAGCGCCTCGATGAGCAGGCGGTGAGGCGGCTGGCTGAGGAAGCCGGCGTCACGCCCTTATTGGCGAGGCTTCTCGTCCGCCGCGGGGTGCGGACGGCCTCGGAGGCGGCGGCGTTTCTCAATCCGCTTCGCCAACCGTTTCATGATCCGTTTTTGCTTGATGGGATGGAGCGAGCGATTCAGCGTCTAAAGCGGGCGATCGACGCGGGTGAACGCGTGTTGGTATACGGCGATTACGATGCCGATGGCGTTTGCAGCACGTCGGTGATGGTGAGTGCTCTCAAGGAGGCGGGGGCGTCGGTCGAGTTCTACATTCCGAACCGATTTACGGAAGGATACGGGCCGAACATGGCGGCGTTTCGCTCCGCAAAAGAGCGCGGCGTTTCCGTCATTGTGACCGTCGACAATGGGATTGCGGCGGTCAAGGAAATTGCGGCCGCCAACGAGTGGGGGATGGATGTCATCGTAACGGATCACCACGAGCCAGGTCCGGTGTTGCCGGAGGCGCATGCGATCATTCATCCGAAGCAGCCGGGAAGTACATATCCGTTTCGCGATTTAGCCGGCGTCGGCGTTGCGTTTAAGGTAGCCCATGCCTTGCTTGGGCGGGTGCCGCGCCATTTGCTTGATTTGGTCGCGATCGGCACGATCGCTGATTTGGTTCCGCTTGTTGGGGAAAACCGCCTCTTTGTTGCACACGGGCTTGAAGCGTTGCGAGCGACGGAGCGCATCGGGCTGCGCGCTCTTTTTCGGCAATGCCGCATTGATGCGGCGGCCATCAACGAACAGACGGTCGGATTTGTCATCGCTCCGCGCTTGAACGCGGCGGGGCGCCTCGGCGGCGCCGATCCGGCAGTGGCGCTCTTAATGACGGACGATGAGAACGAAGCGGTGCAGCTGGCGGCGGAGATGGACGAGTTAAACCGCGAACGTCAGCAGCTTGTGGCACAAATCGCTGAAGAAGCGGCGGACATGGTGCGCCGCCAATTTCCTCCTGAGGAACATCGCGTCTTGGTTGTGGCAGGCGAAGGATGGAATGCCGGAGTGGTGGGCATTGTTGCTTCTAAGCTTGTCGAGCAGTTTTACCGCCCGGCGGTCGTGCTTTCAATCGACCGGGAAAAAGGGATCGCCAAAGGGTCAGCCCGCAGCATTCATGGGTTTGACTTATTCGCCAGCCTGTCGCAATGCCGCGACCTGTTGCCGCACTTTGGCGGCCACCCGATGGCGGCGGGGATGACATTGTCGCTTGATGATGTCGAAGAATTACGGCAACGGCTGAACGACATCGCCGCCGAAACGTTGTCTGAGGACGATTTTACGCCGCCGACGTTCATTGATGCTTCCTGTTCGATTGCTGAGTTGACGCTGTCGGCCGCCCGCAGCCTTGAGCGGTTCGCTCCGTTTGGCGTCGGCAATCCGCGGCCGCTTGTTCTCATTGAAGGGGCGTCCGTTGAAACCATGCGGCGCGTCGGGGCGAACGGAGCCCATATGAAAGCCGTCTTTTCCCAAGACGGGGCCGCGATCGATGCCATCGGCTTCGGCCTTGGGCCGTTATGCGAAGAAATCGCTCCGGATGCGCGCATTTCGGCGGTCGGGGAGCTGTCGGTGAACGAATGGAACGGGTTCGCCAAGCCGCAGCTGTCGTTGTGTGATCTGGCGGTCAGCGACTGCCAGCTGTTTGACGTCCGCGGCTGCCGCGACGTCCGTCCACTTCTTGAGCGGCTGCCAAAAGAGAAGCGGCTAGTCGTCTCCTTTCGCTGTGAAACTGGGCAGCGCCCGGACGTGGCGCCATTTCGCGGGGAGCTTCATTGCGTGCCGACCGAAGAAGAGGCGGGCGCCTTATCGATTGACGACCGCTATGTCGTGCTGCTTGACGTGCCGCCGCGGCTGGCCTTGCTGTCGGCGCTTCTTGGCAGCGGGCGGCCGGCGCGCATTTACGCGGTGTTTGCCCAGCCCGAGGCGCAATTTTTCCGCACGTTTCCGACGCGCGACCATTTTAAATGGTTTTACGCCTTTTTGCATCAACACCGTTCGTTTCCGCTCGCCAAGCGCGGCGGTGAGCTGGCCCGCGCCCGCGGTTGGACGGAAGAGACGGTTCATTTTATGGCGAAAGTATTTTTAGAGCTTGACTTTATCAGCGAACAAAACGGCGTCATTTCGCTCGTTCATCAGCCGGCGAAGCGCGATTTGCACGAATCGCCGACGTACCGCCGGCGGCGGGACGAGCTCGAGGCGGAGCATCAGTTAGTCTATTCCACTTACGAGCAATTGAAACGCTGTTTGGCGGAAATGACACGTTCGCAAACGCACGAGGAGGCAAACGTATCATGGACTTAAAACAATACATTACGATTGTGCCCGATTTCCCGAAGCCGGGCATCATGTTTAAAGATATTACAACGCTGATGGACAACGGTCCGGCGTACAAATATGCGACCGACCAAATTGTTCAATATGCGCGCGAAAAACAAATCGATATCGTCGTTGGTCCGGAAGCGCGCGGCTTTATCATCGGATGCCCAGTCGCCTATGCGCTTGGCGTCGGATTTGCGCCGGTGCGCAAGGAAGGGAAGCTGCCGCGCGAAGTCGTCCGTGTGGAGTATGGCCTGGAATATGGAACAGATGTCTTGACGATGCATAAAGATGCCATTAAGCCAGGGCAGCGCGTGTTGATCACCGACGACTTGCTGGCGACGGGCGGGACGATGCGGGCGACGATCGATTTGGTGGAACAGCTCGGCGGAGTGGTGGCCGGATTGGCGTTTTTGATTGAGCTTACCGAGCTTGGCGGCCGCAAAAAATTGGAAGGCTACGATATTTTGACGCTGATGCAGTTTTAAACAGTCGACATTGTTCGCATCTTCGGATACAATAAAGAAAAAAGGGGCACTCACACATGAGTGCTCTTTCTTATTAACCGTATGAACGCAACGGACCTCTGTGCTTTGCAGCTTCAATTTTAATCGATTAAAAAGGTGATTCAACCCTATGGCCAATGAACAAGTGCTGACAGCGGAGCAAGTGTTTGAACGAGCGAGCTGTTATTTGTCGGAACAAGACGTCGCCTTTTTGAAAAAGGCGTATGAGTTTGCCAAGCACGCCCATCGCGACCAATTTCGGAAATCGGGCGAACCATACATCATCCATCCGATTCAAGTCGCGGGCATTTTGGTGGACTTAAAGATGGATGCCACGACGATCGCCGCCGGGTTTTTGCATGATGTCATCGAAGACACCGAGGCGACAAAAGAAGACCTCGAGCGCGAGTTCGGCGCGGAAGTGGCGATGCTTGTCGACGGGGTGACGAAGCTTGGGAAAATTAAATATAAATCGCAGGAAGAACAGCAGGCGGAAAACCACCGGAAAATGTTTTTGGCCATGGCGCAAGATATCCGGGTCATTTTGATCAAGCTCGCCGACCGGCTGCACAATATGCGGACATTGAAACATTTGCCGGCCGAAAAACAGCGGCGCATTGCCAATGAGACGCTCGAAATTTTCGCTCCGCTCGCGCATCGGCTCGGCATTTCGAAAATCAAATGGGAGCTTGAGGATACGGCGCTTCGCTATTTAAACCCGCAGCAATATTACCGCATCGTCAATTTAATGAAGAAAAAGCGGGCCGAGCGCGAGCAATATTTGGAAGAAGTCATTCAAGAAGTGCGCGAACGGCTCAACGAAGTGCATATTCCTTGCGAAATTTCCGGGCGTCCGAAACATATTTACAGCATTTATCGAAAAATGGTGATGCAAAATAAACAGTTCAACGAAATTTACGATTTGCTCGCTGTCCGCATCATCGTCAACAGCATCAAAGACTGCTATGTTGTGCTCGGCATTATTCATACATGTTGGAAACCGATGCCCGGGCGCTTTAAAGACTACATCGCCATGCCGAAGCCGAACATGTACCAATCGCTCCATACGACGGTGATCGGCCCAAAAGGCGAACCGCTTGAGGTGCAAATCCGCACGTTTGAAATGCATCAAATCGCCGAGTTCGGGATTGCCGCCCATTGGGCGTACAAAGAAGGAAAGACGATCAAACCCAACTCATTTGAAGAAAAGCTGTCTTGGTTTCGGGAAATTTTGGAATGGCAAAACGACGCCAGCAATGCCGAAGAGTTCATGGAATCGCTCAAGATGGATTTGTTTTCCGACATGGTGTTCGTCTTCACGCCAAAAGGCGATGTCATCGAGCTGCCGGCCGGATCGGTGCCAATCGATTTCGCTTACCGCATCCATTCGGAAATCGGCAACAAGACGATCGGGGCGAAAGTCAACGGCAAAATGGTGCCGCTTGACTACAAGCTGCAAACGGGCGACATCGTCGAAATTTTAACTTCCAATCATTCGTACGGTCCGAGCCAAGACTGGCTGAAACTGGCGAAAACGTCGCAGGCGCGCAACAAAATCCGCCAGTTTTTCAAAAAGCAACGGCGCGAAGAAAACATCGAAAAAGGCAAAGAGATGGTCGAAAAAGAGGTGCGCAGCCTCGGCTTTGAGCCGAAAGAAGTGATGACGGCGGACAACGTAAAGCGCGTCGCCGAAAAGTTCAACTTCTCGAACGAAGACGATATGTATGCGGCAGTCGGCTATCATGGCATCACAGCGGCGCAAATCGCCCATCGGTTGACGGAAAAATGGCGAAAGCAGCGCGATCTCGAGGAACAGCAGCGCAAACTGGCCGAAGCGGTCTTCGAAGCCAAGCTGCCAGCTGGCAAAAAGCGCGACTGCGGCATTCGCGTCCAAGGAATGGACAACTTGCTCATCCGTTTGTCGCGCTGCTGCAACCCGGTGCCGGGCGATGAAATTATCGGCTTCATTACCCGCGGCCGCGGCATTTCCGTCCACCGCGCCGATTGCCCGAACGTCAAGACCGAAGAAGCGGCCGATCGATTGATTGCCGTTGAATGGGAGAGCGGAGCAAACGGCGAGCGTGAGTACAATGTCGATATTGAAATCACTGGCTTTGACCGTCGCGGCCTGTTGAATGAGGTGCTGCAGGCGGTGAATGAAACGCGCACCGATATTTCCGCCGTCTCGGGACGCTCAGACCACCGACATAAAATTGCGACGATCCATATGACAATCGCCATTCATAATTTGAGCCACTTGCAAAAAGTCGTCGAACGAATCAAACAAATTCCCGACATTTATTCCGTCCAGCGCTTGATGAACAACTAAGGGCGGCGAAAGGAGGGATGCAAGTGAGAGCGGTCATCCAGCGGGCGAAAGAGGCCAAAGTCACCGTCGGCGGCGAAGTCGTTGGTGCCATTGATGCGGGTTTTGTCGTCCTTCTTGGCATCACGCATGAAGATACAGAAGACGATGCTGCCTATTTGGCTGAGAAAATCGCTCATTTGCGCGTTTTTGAAGATGAAGACGGAAAAATGAACCGCTCCTTGCTTGACGTCGGCGGGGCGGTGCTGTCGGTGTCGCAGTTCACCCTTTACGGCGACTGCCGAAAAGGCCGGCGCCCGAACTTTATGGCGGCGGCCAAGCCCGACCATGCCTTGCCGCTGTATGAGGCGTTCAACGCCGCTTTGCGCGAAAGAGGCGTTCATGTAGAAACCGGCGTATTCGGTGCGATGATGGACGTATCGCTCACAAACGACGGGCCAGTCACCTTGATCATCGACAGCAGCGAGAAACCGGGAAACAGATGAAGTTTCCCGGTTTCTTTTTTATTTTCGGCGAAAAATGGGAAAGATGAAAACAAGTGCGGCGATAGAGAAAGGAGGAGCGCGATGCGGCAAACCAAAAGAGGCGAGCAGGCGCACCGGACAAACGATGTGCTGTCCGTCGACTTTCACGAATGGGTGCGGCTCGAGGCCCAATATAGAGCGTTTGAGTTGGCATCCGAATTCGGTGTGGCGCCGAAAGACGTACAAATGTTGAAAAAACAGCAGCCCCGTCCGTAAACATGGCGAGTTGGAAGGAGCGCACGGGGCGTGCGGATGTTTCGTGGGCCGAGGCAGTGTGGCTGTTCAGACGAAACAGCTGCGAATGAGCGCTGCGCATCCGCTCAACACTGATCCGGCTCGGTAGAGGAAAAAATCCATTGCATATGTATTGACAAACATATGCCCCTATATGATAATAAGTATTGGTTTAAAATTATTATAAATTAACAGTCGCAGGAGGTAGATGAAGCAATGTCTTTGGTTGGGAAAAAAGTACAACCATTCCGTGCCCAAGCGTATCACAACGGCGAATTCATCGAAGTGACAGAGCAAGACTTCATGGGGAAATGGAGCATCGTTTGCTTCTATCCAGCGGACTTTACGTTCGTCTGCCCGACGGAGCTCGAAGATTTGCAAGATCATTACGCGACGTTTAAAGAACTTGGTGTGGAAGTGTACTCGGTTTCGACCGACACTCACTTTACTCATAAAGCATGGCACGATACATCGCCAGCCATCAGCAAAATCGAATACGTGATGATTGGCGATCCTTCGCATCAACTGTCGCGCATGTTTGATGTGCTCGATGAAGAACAAGGATTGGCGCAGCGCGGCACGTTCATCATCGATCCAGACGGCGTCATTCAAGCGGTGGAAATCAATGCGGACGGCATCGGCCGCAACGCCAGCACGCTGATTGATAAAATTAAAGCGGCCCAATATGTGCGCAACCATCCGGGTGAAGTCTGCCCGGCGAAATGGAAAGAAGGAGCGGAAACGCTGAAGCCAAGCCTAGACCTCGTCGGCAAAATTTAAGGGGGGCTTAGGCGATGCTGCTGGATGCTGACATCAAGGCGCAACTAGCCCAGTATTTGCAATTGCTTGAAAATGATATTGTCTTGACGGTAAGCGCGGGAGACGACAACGTTTCCCGCGATATGCTTGCTTTAATCGATGAATTAACGGCGATGTCGTCGAAAATCAAAGTCGAAAAAGCGAAGCTGGAACGAACGCCAAGCTTCAGCGTCAACCGGGTCGGCGAAAACACCGGCATCACCTTCGCCGGCGTGCCGCTCGGCCATGAATTTACGTCCCTCGTTTTGGCGTTGCTTCAAGTGAGCGGGCGGCCGCCGAAAGTCAGCCAAGACGTCGTGGACCGCATTCAACAAATCAGAGGCAAACATCATTTTGAAACGTACGTCAGCCTGACCTGCCACAACTGCCCGGACGTCGTCCAAGCGCTCAACATCATGAGCGTGTTGAACCCAGACATTTCGCATACGATGATCGACGGGGCGGCGTTTAAAGAAGAAGCGGAGCAAAAAGGGATTATGGCCGTACCGACGGTGTTTTTAAACGGCAAACTGTTCGCGAGCGGCCGCATGTCGCTTGAAGATATCCTCGCCAAATTAGGGAGTGCTCCGGATGCTTCTTCCTTCGCCGACAAAGAGCCGTTCGACGTGTTGGTGATCGGCGGCGGCCCTGCGGGTGCGACAGCAGCCATTTACGCAGCGCGCAAAGGCATTCGCACTGGGATTGTTGCGGAGCGCTTCGGTGGACAAATTTTAGATACGCTCGGCATTGAAAACTTTATCAGCGTCAAATATACGGAAGGACCGAAGCTTGCGGCCAGCATTGAGGAACATGTGAAGCAATACAACGTCGACATCATGAACTCGCAGCGGGCAAAACGACTCGAGAAAAAAGACTTGATTGAAGTCGAGTTGGAAAACGGCGCCGTGTTGAAAAGCAAAACGGTTGTGATCGCAACGGGCGCCCGTTGGCGCAACCTTGGCGTGCCGGGCGAGGAAGAGTTCAAAAACAAAGGGGTCGCCTATTGCCCGCATTGCGATGGCCCGCTGTTCGAAGGGAAGCACGTGGCGGTCATCGGCGGCGGGAACTCTGGAGTCGAAGCGGCGATTGACCTCGCTGGCATCGCCAGCCATGTGACGCTGCTTGAGTTCGCCCCTGAACTCAAGGCCGATGCTGTTTTGCAAGATCGTTTGTACAGCTTGCCGAACGTAACGGTGATTAAAAACGCGCAAACGACGGAAATCACCGGCACGGACAAAGTCAACGGCTTGACGTACATTGACCGGGAAACAGGGGAAGAACATCATATCGAATTGCAAGGCGTGTTCGTGCAAATCGGCCTTGTTCCGAACACCGAATGGTTGGAAGGAACGGTGGAACGGAATCGCTTCGGTGAAATTATCGTCGATAAACGCGGCGCGACGAACATTGAAGGCGTCTTTGCCGCGGGCGACTGCACGGACAGCGCCTATAAGCAAATCATTATTTCGATGGGCTCGGGTGCAACCGCAGCGTTAAGCGCGTTTGATTATTTGATTCGCCATTAAAGAGAGCCGAAGGTGGACCGCCTCTTCGATCCCATGGAGGGGCGGTTCAATGAATCGGCTCTCTTTTTTTACAACAAGGAGAAAAATGCGATGAGACATCAAGGTTTTTCTCTTTGCGAACAACCATGAATCACAGCTGCTAGGACAACTTGACAAACGGGCGAGATTGTCCGTAATATAAAATTACATCTTTCTCATACGGAACAACCGATGATGGAGAAAAGTAGTTAAGGTCCACATGGCCAGAGAGGAAGCGCCCAAGGCTGCGAGCGCTTCTCCATGATGGCTTAACGAAAGACACTCCGTAGGTTTCCCTTTGAACGCGCTTTGCGCCAGTAAAGGGGAACGTGTGCCATGCGTTAATGGCGACAAGCGGAAGCCGGATCGGCTTCAATTAGGGTGGCACCGCGGGAATGACGCTCTCGTCCCTATCGATCACAGGGACAAGGGCGTTTTATTTTGGGCAAAGGAGGATGAGCATGGCTTTTCAAATTCCAAGAGGGACACAAGATGTGCTGCCGGGTGACTCGGAAAAATGGCAATATGTCGAGCACATTGCCCGCAGCCTCTGCAGCCGGTATGGGTATCAGGAAATCCGGACGCCGATTTTTGAACATACGGAGCTTTTTTTGCGCGGCGTGGGGGATACAACGGACATTGTGCAAAAAGAAATGTACACGTTCGAAGACAAAGGGGGGCGCGCGCTGACGCTCCGCCCGGAAGGAACGGCGCCGGTTGTCAGAGCGTTTGTCGAGCATAAGCTGTACGGCAGTCCGAACCAGCCGCTGAAATTGTATTACAGCGGGCCGATGTTTCGCTACGAGCGTCCGGAAGCGGGACGGTTCCGCCAGTTCGTCCAGTTCGGCGTCGAGGCGCTCGGCAGCAGCGATCCGGCGATTGACGCCGAGGTGATGGCGCTAGCGATGCATATTTACGAAGCGCTTGGCTTAAAACGGATCCGGCTTGTCATTAACAGCTTGGGCGACCTTGACAGCCGCCGGGCGCACCGAGAGGCGCTTGTTCGCCATTTTTCAAACCGCATCCACGAGCTGTGCCCGGACTGCCAGACGAGGCTTCATACGAATCCGCTCCGCATTCTCGACTGCAAAAAAGACCGCGATCATGAGCTGATGGCGACGGCGCCGTCGATTTTAGACTATTTAAATGACGAATCGCGCGCCTATTTTGAGAAAGTGAAACAATACTTGACAGCGCTCGGCATCCCGTTTGTCATCGATGCGCGGCTCGTGCGCGGGCTTGACTATTACAACCACACGACGTTTGAAATTATGAGCGAAGCGGAAGGATTTGGCGCGGCGGCGACGCTGTGCGGCGGCGGGCGTTACAACGGGCTTGTCCAAGAAATCGGCGGTCCGGAGACGCCGGGCATCGGCTTTGCCTTGAGCATCGAGCGGCTGTTGGCCGCCCTTGACGCCGAAGGAGTGGAATTGCCGGTGGAGAGTGGGCTTGACTGCTATGTCGTCGCTGTCGGTGAGCGGGCGAAAGACGAGGCGGTCCGCCTCGTTTATGCATTGCGCCGCTCCGGATTGAGGGTCGATCAAGATTATTTGGGCCGAAAATTGAAGGCGCAGCTGAAGGCCGCCGACCGGCTTGGGGCATCGTTTGTCGCCATTATCGGCGATGAAGAACTCGAGAGACAGGAAGCGGCGGTAAAGCATATGGCGAGCGGCGAGCAAACGAATGTACCGCTCGGCGAGTTGGCGCACTTTTTGCATGAACGGATCGGGAAGGAGGAGTGAGCGAATGGAACGCACATATTATTGCGGAGAAGTGCCGGAAACGGCCGTCGGCGAGCGCGTCGTGCTCAAAGGCTGGGTGCAAAAGCGCCGCGACTTAGGCGGCCTCATTTTCATTGACTTGCGCGACCGAACGGGCATCGTCCAAGTTGTCGCCAGCCCGGACGTGTCGGCTGAAGCGCTGGCGGCAGCGGAGCGCGTGCGGAGCGAATACGTTTTAAGCGTCGAAGGAACGGTCGTCGCCCGCGCGCCCGAGACGGTCAATCCGAACATCGCGACCGGCCGCATTGAAATTCAGGCGGAACGAATCGAGATCATCAACGAGGCAAAAACGCCGCCGTTTTCGATTTCCGATGACACGGATGCGGCGGAAGACGTGCGCTTAAAATATCGGTATTTGGATTTGCGCCGCCCAGTCATGTTTCAAACACTGGCGCTTCGCCACAAAATCACAAAGACGGTGCGCGACTTTTTGGATAGCGAACGCTTTTTGGAAATTGAAACGCCGATGTTGACGAAAAGCACGCCGGAAGGGGCGCGTGACTATTTGGTGCCAAGCCGCGTCCATCCGGGCGAATTTTACGCCTTGCCGCAGTCGCCGCAAATTTTTAAGCAGCTGCTCATGGTCGGCGGCGTGGAACGGTACTACCAAATCGCCCGTTGCTTCCGTGACGAGGATTTGCGCGCTGACCGCCAGCCGGAATTTACGCAAATCGACATCGAAATGTCGTTTATCGAACAAAAGGATATTATGGATTTAACCGAACGGATGATGGCTGCCGTCGTGAAAGCGGCAAAAGGGATCGACATCCCGCGCCCGTTTCCGCGCATCACGTATGACGAGGCGATGAGCCGCTACGGCTCGGACAAGCCGGATATACGCTTTGGCCTCGAGCTCGTCGACGTATCGGAAATCGTCCGTAATTCAGCATTTCAAGTGTTCGCCCGCGCCGTCAAAGAAGGAGGCCAAGTGAAGGCGATCAACGCGAAAGGTGCTGCCCCTCGCTATTCGCGTAAAGATATTGACGCCTTAGGAGAATTTGCCGGCCGCTACGGGGCGAAAGGGCTCGCCTGGCTGAAAGCGGAAGGAGAAGAGCTGAAAGGACCGATCGCCAAGTTTTTCACCGATGAGGAACAGGCGGCGCTGCGTCGAGCGCTTGCTGTCGAAGACGGAGATTTGCTTTTGTTTGTCGCCGACGAAAAAGCGATCGTCGCAGCGGCGCTCGGCGCGTTGCGGCTGAAGCTTGGCAAGGAGCTCGGCTTGATCGACGAAGCGAAGCTCGCGTTTTTGTGGGTGACGGATTGGCCGCTTTTGGAGTATGACGAAGAAGAAGGGCGCTATTACGCCGCCCACCATCCGTTTACGATGCCGGTGCGCGACGACATTCCGCTGTTGGAGACAAACCCAAGCGCCGTCCGCGCGCAGGCGTACGATCTCGTCTTAAATGGCTATGAGCTTGGCGGCGGCTCGCTTCGCATTTTCGAGCGGGACGTGCAAGAAAAAATGTTCCGCGCCTTAGGGTTCAGCGAAGAAGAAGCGCGCCGCCAGTTCGGATTCTTGCTTGAGGCGTTTGAATACGGCACTCCGCCGCACGGCGGCATTGCGCTTGGCCTTGACCGGCTGGTGATGTTGCTCGCTGGGCGCACGAACTTGCGCGATACGATCGCGTTTCCGAAAACGGCGAGCGCGAGCTGCTTGCTTACCGAAGCGCCGGGGCCGGTCAGCGACAAGCAGCTCGAGGAGCTGCACTTGGCGGTTGTGCTTCCGGAAAACGAGTAACAGCGGCATCTGAAAAAGAAACGTTGGCAATAGATGTTCACAAAGGCTGAAAAATGTGTTACAATAAAACTAACAACCGTCCTAATGTGTTCGTCGGATCACTGATCGTTTTGACCGAACAGTTTATGATCCGGGAGCTCGGGGTTTCCAAGCGGCGTGCACGCCTCTTCGTCACAGGGGAAGCATAAACCTTGGAACAGGGCACCCACCTATGGGAGAGCGGGTTCAAAACGAAGGCATCGACGGCACGATTGGGACTGGCGACATTAAGGAATCAACAACATTTCCCCTATGCGGATGGCCGCATAGGGGTTTTGTTTTGCCAGCAAAATGCCGTTGCCTCTTTTGCTGTCTTGATGGTAGGATAAAAAGCGGCATAAACATCAATTTTGAAGCAAACGGAGAGGAGAACGATGCTGCACCAATTTTCCCGCAATGAACTCGCGATTGGCCCTGAAGGGTTGGAACGCTTAAAAAACGCCACCGTCGCCGTCCTTGGCGTCGGCGGCGTGGGGTCGTTCGCCGTCGAGGCGCTCGCCCGTTCCGGCATTGGCCGATTGGTGCTTGTGGATCGCGATAACGTCGATATCACCAACATCAACCGGCAAATCCATGCGCTGCTCTCGACCATCGGGCGTCCGAAAGTGGAGCTCATGAAAGAGCGCATCGCCGACATCAACCCGGCGTGCGAGGTGATCGCTTTGCAAATGTTTTATACGGAAGAGACGTATGAGCAATTTTTCGCCTATGATCTGGATTTTGTCATCGATGCGTCCGACACGATTGTGTACAAAGTGCATTTGATGAAACAATGCCTCAAGCGCGGCATTCCGATCATCTCCAGCATGGGTGCGGCGAACAAAATGGATCCGACCCGGTTCCGCATTGCCGATATTTCGAAAACACACACCGATCCGATCGCGAAAGTCATCCGCGCCAAGCTGCGCAAAGAAGGGATCCGCCGCGGCATTCCGGTCGTCTTTTCCGACGAGAAGCCGGTGAAAATCCGCGAAGATGTCCGCCAGGTTGTCGGCAATGACGCTTCGCCGATCCGCAAGGCGAAAATGCCGCCGTCTTCGAATGCTTTCGTTCCATCAGTTGCCGGGCTCATTATGGCTTCCTACGTGATAAATCGTCTATTAGAGGGAATTCCTATAAGGCGCGTTGGCGACGATTGAACTCTTCCACCTTCATCCTATTTCGCGCAGGAGACTCCCACTTCAACGACCAAAGGGAGGAAGTGGGAGAGGAATGCGCGTTCCCCCTTTCTTTTGTGGTATGATAGAATAAAGACGTGGAGAAAACCGTTCAATAAAGGCACTCCAATAACGGCTGCTCGATGTATGGAGTTGGTTGCAGGAAACGTTGCAACCGTCAAATATCGAGCGTAGGTCTGTCTGTTGTGTGTGGAAGCCAAGTACTGCCAACAGACACACCGAGAGAATCGGTAACGATGCAGGCATGACCTGCGTCGTTGGGCAGCTGTCAACCTGCCCCCTGATGCAACCCCAAGTCAAGGAAGGAGGACGAAGTCCGCTCGCACTTCTGGGGAGTGGCAAGCCCCCACTTCAAGCGTGAGCGAAGTGGGGGTAGTTGACTTCGAACAAAATGGGAAGGCGAAGGTTCCTGTAAACATCCGGTGCATTCACCGGTTTGTTGCGGGCGCTGTCCGTCGTTCCAGCGGTGAAAACGTGTCCCGATGCTTGTTGGGGCACCTTCTTTTTTTTATGAATGGGCGAGCGATTCGTTCGATCCGTTCGCCTCGGCGGCAAACAGCTGGGCAAGAGAGAAGCGGTCGCCTTCTTCGGAAGCGAGCTGGCGGGCGCGGGCCATGATTTTCACGAGCGCTTCATAATCTTCTTGCACGGTGGTCTGCCTCGTTTCAAGGCGTTCGAGTTTTTGAGCAAGCTGTTCGTTCCGCGTCTGCCATTCCGCCCGCTCGCGTTTCAGGCGCTCGTTGTCCTGGCGGATCGCTTCCATCTCCTCGATGCCGCGCCGCAATGTTTGCAAAAATGAAATGCACTGCTCCAGTGTCAATGGGGCCGCCGGGAGAAAAGGCGATGACCCTTCGGCGCCATCCCGTTCTCCAGAAGGACTCCAAACAGCAACCATACTGTCTTTTTGCCACTTTTTCATCATTTCGAGCGCCCGTTTCCGTTCTTTCCGCTGCTTTTTTGCCTGTTCGATCGCCTCAAGGTACCGTTTGCGCACCTCGGCGTTCCAACGGAATCCGCATGCTGCCGCTGTGCGGTGCAGTTGTCTCCCAACGACTTCAAAAGCGGCAAGTTGCGTTTTTCCTTCGCGTATATATTGCAGCACCGTTTCAGCCAACAGTACATCTTCTTCATGTGACCAAGCATCCTGTCTTGTTTTCATGTTGTCCACCCCATCAAATGGTAATGTTGATATGGTCATAGTTTTTCCGTTTGATTTCCACTTTAAACTTCGCCCTTTTCATTTTTCCCATTTTCATGTATCATAGAAATAGTTTTGTATGACCGGTCAGTTCAAAATAATTAGACTGATTGGTCAAAATCGTGGGATGAGAGGTGGCATGATGACGTTTTTGACCAGGTTCAGTTTGAAAAATGCGGCAGCTGTGTTTGTATGTTCGTTTTTGCTCATGTTTCTAGGACTGTATTCCTTCTCCTCCTTGAAGGTCGATTTGCTGCCGAACATTGAATTTCCCCAGTTGTCGATTGAAGTGGTCTATCCTGGGGCTTCTCCGCAAGACGTGAATGAGGAGGTCACGGCCAAGCTCGAGGAAAAACTGAAGTCCCTTGACGGGCTTAAGCAAATGCAGAGTTCTTCCTATGAAGGAATGGCTGTTATCAATCTTGAATTCCCGTTTCGGACAGATATGGAGAAAATGGAGCGGCAGGTCGAATCGCTCATTGATAAGGCAGGATTGCCCGATCATGTCCAAACGGAAGTCAATCGGTTTTCATTCGGTTCCATCCCGGTTTTCAACATTTCCTTGTTTGCCAAAAACGAAACCGATCTGCAAACGTTGCTGGAAACCGAAGTGATTCCAGAATTGAATAAAATCGACGGGGTGAATTCCGTTTCGATCGGTGGAGACAGCGAGCGCCTCATCCGGATCACAGTCGATCGGAAAAAGGCTGCTCAGGCGGGATTGAACTTGTCAGAGATTAAAAACCAAATCAATGAAAAGGTGTTGGCGTTCCCGGCTGGAACGTTGCAAACCGATACATGGCAAATTCCTGTTCGCGTCGAGGAAAAATTGAACACCATCCATGAGTTGAAAAATCTGAAACTCGTGCCGACAGCTGTTCCGATGGCGGCGAATGGATTGCAGCGCGTTGCGTCCGTGAAGCTTGGGGATATTGCGACGATTGAGGAAGTCAACGAGCAAAGCGAATTCACCCGCTATAATTTGAAGCCATCGCTGTCGATGGCGGTGACGAAAAAACAAGATGCCAATACGATTGAAGTGGCAGACCAAGTGATCAAAGTGCTGAATTCCTACAAACATCAGTTTGATTATTCCATCGGGTTTGATTCGTCAGCTGGCATCAAACAATCCGTTGAATCGCTTGTCCGTGAAGGGCTGCTCGGGGCGCTGTTCGCTTCGCTGGCCGTCTTGCTCTTTTTGCGCAACGTTCGGGCGACTGTGATTGCCATCGTCTCGATTCCGCTCTCGCTGCTTGTATCGGCCATTTTTCTCAATCGTATGGATATTACCCTCAATGTCATGACGCTTGGCGGCATGGCCGTCGCCGTCGGCCGAGTCGTGGATGACAGCATTGTCGTGATCGAAAATATTTTCCGCCGCGTCCGCCGGGAGAAAACAGGCATGAGCGATGATTTAGTCGAGCAATCAACGAAAGAAATTGTCAAAGCGATTGTGTCCTCGACCATCACAACGGTTGTCGTCTTTTTGCCTCTCGGGCTTGTTGGGGGCATTACAGGGGAATTTTTCCTGCCTTTTGCCTTGACGATTACGTTTGCCCTGTTGGCCTCTTTGTTGGTGGCCGTGACAGTTGTGCCGATTTTAGCGAAATTTTCGTTCCGCCGTGTGCCGCCAGAGGAAAAAGAAGGAGCGCTTCAGCGTCTGTATGGCCGAATCATTGAATGGGCGCTCAACCATAAAGCGATTGTCTTTGTGTTGTCGGTTGTGCTATTGGTTGGTTCATTGACGCTCGTGCCGAAACTTGGATTTACGTTTTTGCCGAACGAAGAGCAGAAAACGCTGGTGGCGAGCATTGAACTGCCGGCTTCCACATCGGTGGCCAAAACGAATGATGTGTCGTTGGAGATGGAAAAGATGTTTTTAAAACGAAGCGATGTCGAGAGCGTCACCGCCGCGGTGGGAAGCCGCGATTTCCGCACAGGATTGAAGCGGCCCAATCAAGCCAGCTATTATATTCTATTAAAGGACAGCGCTGACACCGCGAAAACCGTGGCCGTTTTCGAAAAAGAAATGCGCCGCATCGCGAATCAGCTCGCGCCCGGGGCCAAAGTGGGCGTGCAAGAGATGTCGAGCGGAGGGCCGCCAACGAATAATAACGTGAATATTGACTTATACTCCAATGATTTGGAGGCGCTCCAAACAGCAGCCAAACAGGTCGAGACGTATTTAAAACAACGCGATGATGTCAAAGATGTGACGAATAACTTGACGGAAAAGCAAAAACAAGTGATTGTCGCCATTGATCCGGAAAAGGCGGCCGCTTATGGCGTTTCGGGCATGCAATTGCTGGGGGCGGTGGCCGATGCGACCAAACCGGTCGATGTGGGGACGCTGAAACTCGGCGGCAAGGATGAGCAAGTCGAACTTTCGTATGATGAAACGTTGGGATCGATCGATGAGTTGAAAGAGCTTCCGATCGTGACGAGAAACGGAGTGATTCCACTTTCAGCTGTCGCCGAAGTGAAAGAGGCGGACGTGTATACGTCCATTCAAAAGCTGGACGGAAAAGTGTTTGCCCGCGTATCCGCCCAGATTGTCGGCGACAACATTCAGAAAGTAACGAATGATATTTCGAAACATGTAAATGATTTGAAGATCCCATCCGATGTCACAGTGAAAACGGGCGGCGGAAGCGATGAGACGGTGCAGACGTTCCGCGAGCTCGGTGTGGCCATGGCGGCGGCCATCGGGCTTGTGTATTTGACGATGCTGATTACATTTGGCAAAGTGCGGGTGCCGCTGATCATTTTATCTTCCCTTTTGTTTGTTCCCATCGGTTCGCTGTTTGCTTTGTATGTGGCCGATGAGCCGCTTTCCATCAGCGTCATGATCGGCTTGTTGATGCTCATTGGCATCGTGACGACCAATGCGATCGTGCTGGTGGATCGAATCGGACAAAACCGCGAACAAAAACGGATGACGGTGCGAAGCGCCATCATTGAAGCCGGCAAAACACGGCTGCGGCCGATTTTAATGACAGCCTTTGCGACTGTGACAGCGCTCATTCCGCTTGCGCTGACGAATGAGGCCGGCACGTTGATTTCGAAAGGGCTGGCCATCACGGTCATCGGCGGCCTGACGTCGTCGACGTTATTGACGCTTGTGTTCATTCCTGCGATGTATGAGGCGTTTTTCTTCCGGACGGCAAAACGCGAACCGATGGCAAAATGACAGGGCTGGATGGCCGGATAACGGGCCGTCCGGCATTTTTTTTCATGGCAAGATCGACTATAATGGACATGAAGAAGGAGTAAGGAAGGAGAAAACATTGGGACGGAAAGAGGACATCATTGAAACGGCGATGAAATTATTCGCCGAAAAAGGCTATCACGCTGCCTCCATGCAGGAAATCGCCGAACGGAGCGGAGTAGCCAAAGGTTCGATTTACAATTATTTCAAATCAAAAGAAGAGTTGGCTGTATCGATTTTCCGCTACCATTATGAAGTCTTGTTTCACCAGCTTAAACAAATCGAGGCTGATCCCGCCTTAACCGCGCGCGAGCGGTTTTGCCGTCAGTTGACTGTACAAATCCAGCTGTTTGACGAACATAAAGAGCTGGTGCAAATGCAGTTGGGCGAACAAGCTGTGAAGGTGAGCCATGAGGTGCAGCATCTGGTGTTTCGCATCCGCGCCCATACGCTCCACTGGTATCGCCGGGCGATTGAAGACATATACGGCGAACAAGTGCGTCCAGTTTCGTTTGATTGCGCGACGATGCTCAACGGAATGCTGAAAGAATATCTGATTTACTTGGCGGTAGACCGAAAGCCGCTGCTTCCTGAGAAGCTTGCCCCCTTCTTGCTCGATCGGCTTGATGCCATCGTTGCCAGCCTGCTTGACGGCAAGACGGGGTTGCTCGATGAAACGATGATGGCGGATTACATTGCTGCGGCGACCCAAGAGCGGAGTCAATGGAAAGAACGGGCCATCAGCTGTTTAGAGCGCATGGCGGTGCTGCGTCCGGTTGAAGACGATATTCTTCGCTCGCTGCGCTTATTGAAGGAAGAACTCGAGAAAGGGGAGACAGCTAGGCGGTTTATGGTGGAGGCGCTTTTGCTCTATTTGGCGAAATACTCGCTTCCGCTGTACAATGAGTTGAAGGAGGCCATTGAACGCTATTTTGATTAAAACCACCGCTCTTCCCACGGGGAGACGCCCCATTCGCCGAAAATGAATAGGCGGCATCGGAGGATGTCTGTGAACATAGCGTCATCAATCTCAAGGAGGGGGTCGGCATGCCCAAAACGACGGAGCCGCTTGCTTGGCGGATGCGGCCGCGGACGATCGATGAGATCGTTGGGCAACAGCACATCATTGGCCCTAGTACGCCGCTTTATAAAATGGTCAAAAAAGGTCATGTTCCCTCGCTTTTGCTTTACGGAGAGCCGGGGACAGGGAAGACGTCACTCGCTTACGCCATTGCCCGCACCGCCGGGCGCGAATGGGTCGCCATCAATGCGACGACCGCCGGCAAAAAGGAAATCGAAGAGGCAGTCGAAGCGGCGCGTTGGTCGGGCAATGTCCTCTTATTTATCGACGAAATCCATCGGCTGAATAAAGCGCAGCAAGACGTTTTGTTGCCGCATCTCGAATCCGGGCTCGTGACCTTGATTGGCGCCACAACGGAAAACCCGTTTCACGAGGTCAATCCCGCCATTCGCAGCCGCTGCGGGCAAATCCAACAACTGAAACCGCTCACGCCGGATGACCTCTTGATCATTCTGAAACGGGCGCTCGCTGATCCGGAACGAGGGGTCGGCGAGCCGCCGGTTGTCATTGACGAGTCGTTGTTATGGCGCATCGCCGAGGCAGCCGGTGGGGATGCGCGCGTCGCGCTTTCGCTTCTGGAGGCGGCGGTTGCGGCTGCCGATGAGCGCCACGGCCGCTTGTATATTGATGAGGATATCGTGGCTTCATGCACCGCAAACCGCGGTTTTACCCATGACAAATATGGCGATCATTATTATTCGTTGTTGTCCGCGTTTCAAAAAAGCGTGCGCGGCAGCGATGCCGATGCCGCGCTTCATTATTTGGCCCGTCTGCTTGAAGGCGGAGACTTGGCGGCCGTTTGCCGGAGATTGCTTGTGATGGCTTATGAGGACATCGGACTTGCCAATCCGATGATGGGAGTGAAAGTACAGGCAGCGGTCGAAGCGGCGGAACGCCTCGGGCTGCCGGAAGCGCGCATTCCGCTCGCGGTTGTGACGATTGAACTCTGTTTAAGCCCGAAATCCAACAGTGCTTACAAGGCGCTGGACGCTGCCATTGCCGATGTCCGTTCCGGCAAGCTTGGCGATATTCCGGATCATTTAAAAGACGCTCATTACAAAGGGGCGGCTGCACTCGGGCGTGGACAAGGCTACTTGTATCCGCACGATTATCCGAACAGCTGGGTGGCGCAAACGTATTTGCCCTCCGCTCTGGAAGGCGTCCGCTATTATGAACCGAAAGAGCATGGCGAGGAAAAACATTACGCCAAAGTGTACCGGCGGCTTGAGCAGTTGAAACAAGAGGTCAAGGTTCAGCCGTGAAGGGAAAGGGATTTTTATGATATAATAACACAGGCGTTTCATGCTCGCTTTGACCGAGCTGACCGGATGGAACGTGGCGTACATTCGCATCGGGATCGAAGCGTTCGTGCTGTTGGCCGGCTGGTTGCTCGGCGGCCCGGTGTCGTTTGGCACGTTCCTTTTTTGTGTGACGATCGGTTCGATTGCCGGCTTGGCGCTGCCGCAATGCCAAAAGGTCGCAAGCCGCCTGCTTGGACCGGCCGCCGGCACTCGGACGCAAGGGTTAAGCCGTTAGGAGGGATATGAATGAAGATTTCGACGAAAGGCCGATATGGCTTGACGATTATGATTGAATTGGCCAAAAAATATGGCGATCGTCCGATCTCGCTTCGTTCGATCGCCAAGGCGAACAATTTATCCGAACATTATTTAGAGCAGCTCGTCACGCCGCTGCGCAACGCCGGGCTCGTCAAAAGCATTCGCGGAGCGTATGGCGGCTATGTGCTTGCTGAACATCCGGCGAAAATCACCGCCGGCGACATTTTGCGCGTGTTGGAGGGGCCGCTGGCCCCGGTCGAGGAGCTCGAGGAGGAAGAGCCGGCGAAGCGCGAGCTATGGATTCGCATCCGCGATGCGGTCGAGGAAGTGCTCGACAGCACAACGCTCGAAGATTTGGCGAAGTATAGCGACGGGGATGAAGGGGCATATATGTTTTATATTTAAGCATACAGAAAGGAAAGGAGAATGGCCGTTGGAACGGATTTATTTGGACCATGCGGCAACTTCCCCGGTCCATCCAGACGTGGCTGCCGGTATGGTCCAGTGGATGACGGAACAGTTCGGCAACCCGTCAAGCATCCATCATTTTGGACGGCAGAGCCGCCGCGCGGTCGATGAAGCGAGGGCTGTCATCGCCCGCTCGATTGGGGCGAAAGAGACGGAGATTGTGTTTACAAGCGGCGGCACGGAAGCAGATAACTTTGCGGTCATCGGAACGGCCATAGCGAACCGCGGCCGCGGCAATCATATCATTACAACCGCCATCGAGCATCATGCGGTGCTGCGCGCTTGTGAATATTTAGAGACGCAAGGGTTTGAGGTCACGTATTTGCCCGTTGACGAACAAGGGACGGTATCGGTCGAGGATGTCAAGGCCGCGCTGCGCGATGAGACCGTTTTGGTGTCGGTCATGTTTGCCAACAACGAAGTCGGCACGATCCAGCCGATTCGCGAAATCGGGGCGCTGCTTCGCGATCATCCGGCTTATTTCCATACGGACGCCGTCCAGGCGTACGGGCTTCTTCCGATCGATGTGAATGAATACGGGATCGATTTGCTGTCGATTTCCGCTCATAAAATCAACGGCCCGAAAGGAAGCGGCGCGCTTTATGTCCGGGAAACGGTCCGCATCACTCCGCTCCTTTTCGGCGGCGAACAGGAGCGGAAGCGGCGCGCCGGCACGGAAAACGTCCCCGGCATCATCGGCTTGGCGCAGGCGGCGGAAATCGCTGAGCGAACAAGGGAAGAGAAACGTCGGCAATATGCGGCGTGGCGCGAGGCGATGCTTGCGATTTTCCGCTCCTCAGGGATCGACTATGCGGTCAACGGCCGCCCGGATGGCCTGCCGCATATTTTGAATGTCGCCTTCCCGGGAACGAATGTCGAATCGCTGCTCGTGAACTTGGATTTAGCCGGCATTGCCGCCTCGAGCGGGTCAGCATGCACCGCCGGGTCAATCGACCCGTCGCACGTGCTTGTCGCGATGTGCGGAAAAGAGTCGGAGCGCATCCGTTCGTCTGTGCGCTTCAGCTTCGGGCTCGGCAATACGATGGAACAAATTGAGCGGGCGGCCGAGGAAACCGTGAAGATCATAAAGCGGCTCACAAACCGCTAAAGGGGGGAAACAGCATGAACAAAGCGCCGCACGAAACGCGCGTCGTCGTCGGCATGTCCGGCGGGGTCGACTCGTCGGTCGCTGCGTTGCTATTGAAAGAACAAGGATATGATGTGATCGGCATTTTTATGAAAAACTGGGATGACACCGATGAAAACGGCGTTTGCACGGCGACTGAGGACTACGAAGACGTCGTGCGCGTTTGCAATCAAATCGGCATCCCGTATTATGCGGTCAATTTTGAAAAACAGTATTGGGACAAAGTGTTTACGTACTTTTTGAATGAATACAAAGCCGGGCGCACGCCGAACCCGGACGTGATGTGCAATAAGGAAATTAAGTTCAAGGCGTTTTTAGAGCACGCCATGTCGATCGGCGCCGATTACATCGCAACCGGCCATTACGCCCGCGTCGAGTTTCGCGATGGCGAATATAAAATGCTGCGTGGAGCCGACCCGAACAAAGACCAAACGTACTTTTTAAACCAGCTCGGCCAAGCTCAGCTGTCGAAAGTGATGTTTCCGATCGGCCATTTGCAGAAAGCGGACGTGCGCCGGATCGCCAAAGAGGCTGGGCTCGCCACCGCTGGAAAAAAAGACAGCACGGGCATTTGCTTTATCGGCGAACGCGATTTCAAAGAATTTTTGAGCCATTATTTGCCGGCTCAGCCAGGAGTGATGAAAACGCTCGATGGCGAAGTGAAAGGGCGGCATGACGGCGTCATGTATTACACGATCGGCCAGCGCCACGGCCTTGGCATCGGCGGCAGCGGCGAACCGTGGTTTGTCGTCGGCAAAGATGTGCGCGAAAATGTGCTGTATGTCGCCCAAGGGTTTGAAAACGAATATTTGTATTCCACCTCGCTAAAGGCGGTCGATGTCAACTGGGTGTCTGACCGCAAGCCGGAAGCGCCGTTCCGTTGCACGGCGAAATTTCGCTATCGTCAGCCTGATGTCGGCGTGACGGTCCACCCGCTTGCGGACGGCGGGGCGGAAGTCGTGTTTGATGCGCCGGCGCGGGCGGTGACGCCGGGGCAGGCGGTTGTTTTTTACAACGGCGAG
Organism: Geobacillus sp. CAMR5420; assembly: GCF_000691465.1. Lineage (NCBI taxonomy): Bacteria > Bacillati > Bacillota > Bacilli > Caryophanales > Anoxybacillaceae > Geobacillus > Geobacillus sp. CAMR5420. The sequence goes on along the minus strand of NZ_JHUS01000054.1, from coordinate 28,092 downwards.
GAATGCCTCGGCGGCGGTACGATCGATGAGGTGTTCCGCAACGGCGAAAAGCTTTGGTATGTTGGTTGACGGATGTGCCGGTGCGCACGATCTTCAATCAGGCTATTAGGCTGGAGGCCGTTGCTTGAAAATCACGTTGAATCAGGGAGGGGATGGGCGGTGGCCAATTTCAACGAACAAGGCTTGGGGTATATGCGCGAGGGGAAGTATGAGGAAGCCATCCGCTGTTTTTCCGCTGCGGTCGAACAGCATCCGGACGATCCAGCCGGGTACATTAACATTGGCACGGTTCTCGTTGCTGCCGGTGAAGAAGAGAAGGCGCTTGACTGTTTCCGGCAGGCGTTGAAAATTGACAAGAAGGCGGCGGCCGCGTATTACGGCATGGGTACAGTGCATTATAAGCGTGAGCAGTTCGCGAAAGCGAAAGATATGTTTGAGCGCGCGCTAGGGCTTGGTCTTGACGATGCCGATACGCATTTTATGCTCGGCATGTCCTTATGGCGGCTCGAGATGCCGCGGCTGGCGCTGCCGTATTTGCAGCGCGCGGCTGAGCTGAACGAGACGGATGCCGAAGCGCTGTTTCAGCTTGGCCTTTGCCTCGCCACGCTCGATTATGTCGATGAGGCGAAGCGTTATTTCGAAAAAACGTTGGAACTCGATCCGCGCCACGCTGATGCGTACTACAATTTAGGCGTCATTTATGCGTACAAAGATGAGCTCGATGCCGCCCGCAATATGTTTGCCGCTGCCTTGGAAGCCAAGCCCGATCACGTGCTTGCCGGATACGGAAAGAAACTGATGGAAAAGCGGCTTGCGCCGTAAAAAGGCAGGGGGATGGCTGTTGCAAGAGCAACAAATCCTCGCCCTTGACGGACGCACGTTCATTAAAGGAGTGTGCTTGGCGGTCATTTTTCATAATGAGGAAACATTGTACACGGTCGTCCGCGTGCGCGTTGAGGAAACGAACGAAGCGCCCGTTGAGGAGGAAGTCGTCGTCACCGGCTATTTTCCGCGTTTAAACGAAGGGGACGTCTACATCTTTTACGGACAATTCCGCCAACATCCGCGTTTTGGCCGCCAATATGCGGCTAGTCAGTTCCGCAAACAGCTTCCGAACACGAAAGAAGGAGTCATTCATTATTTATCGAGCGGTTTGTTTAAAGGAATCGGCAAAAAAACGGCTGCGGCGATTGTCGAGACGCTCGGCGAAAACGCGATCGCCGCGATTTTGCGCGACCCCAGGGCGCTAGAGCGTGTGCCGAAGCTGACGAAAAAAAAGGCGAAGCAGCTGTACGATGCGCTTCGCGCCCACGAAGGGCTTGAGCAAACGATGATCGCCCTCGCCCAGCTCGGTTTTGGCCCGCAGCTGGCCATGAAAATTTACCAAGCGTATGGCGAAGAAGCGGTTGACATCATCCACGAGAACCCGTACCAGCTCGTTGAGGATATCGAAGGGATCGGCTTTGGCCGCGCTGATGAAATCGGGCGCCAGCTCGGCATTTCCGGCAGCCATCCGGCCCGGCTGCGCGCCGCCTCGTTGTTTGTTCTTGAACAGGCGTGCTTGCAGGAAGGGCACGTTTATTTGCGCGAGGAAGAGCTGATGGAGCGCGTCGGGGAGCTGCTTGACGGAAGGCTGAGCGGTGCGGTGGATGGACGAGCGATCAGCCAAACGCTTCTGATGTTAAGCGAAGAAGGGAAGCTGATCGCCGAGCAAGGGCGTTATTATCTCCCTTCCCTTTACTTCGCCGAGAAAGGGATCGTCTCCAACATTAAGCGGCTGCTCGGGCAGACGCCGCCGTCGGCGTTTGCCGAGTCGGAGTTTTTGCTGGCGCTTGGGGCGCTTGAGGAACGGCTTGGCATGCAATATGCCCCCCAGCAAAGGGAAGCGATCCAACAAGCGCTTTCTTCGCCGCTGTTTATTTTGACCGGCGGTCCGGGAACGGGGAAAACGACGGTCATCAAAGGCATCGTCGAGCTGTTTGCCGCCCTAAACGGCCTGTCTCTTGACCCGGCTGACTACAAACAAGGCGAGCCGTTTCCGGTGCTGCTGGCCGCACCGACCGGCCGAGCGGCGAAGCGGATGAGCGAGGCGACCGGGCTGCCGGCGGCGACGATCCACCGCTTGCTTGGCTGGAATGGGGCGGAAGGGTTCAGCCGCGACGAGAACGAACCGATTTCCGGCAAGCTGCTTGTCATCGATGAGATGTCGATGGTCGACACGTGGCTCGCCAACCAGCTGTTAAAAGCCGTGCCAAACGGCATGCAAGTCATTTTTGTCGGCGATGAGGATCAATTGCCATCCGTCGGGCCAGGGCAAGTGCTGAAAGACTTGCTCTCTTCAGGCGTCATTCCGTTCGCTCGGTTGACCGAGGTGTATCGCCAGGCGGAAGGATCATCGATCATCGAGCTTGCTCATGAGATGAAGCGCGGCGTCGTGCCGGACGATTTGACCGCTCCGAAGGCAGACCGTTCCTTCATCCGCTGCCGTGCGGGCCAGGTCGTCGATGTCGTGCGGCAAATCGCGGACAACGCGCGCAAAAAAGGGTTTTCCGTCAAAGATATTCAAGTGCTCGCCCCGATGTACCGTGGTCCAGCGGGCATTGACCAATTGAACAAAGCGCTTCAAGAGCTGTTCAACCCGCCGGCTGAGGGGAAGCGGGAGCTGTCGGTCGGTGAGGTCGTCTACCGCGTCGGCGATAAGGTGCTGCAGCTCGTCAATCAACCGGAAGACAATGTGTTTAACGGCGACATCGGCGAAATCGTTGCCATTTTTTACGCCAAAGAAAATATCGAAAAGCAAGACTTGCTCGTCGTTTCGTTTGATGGCATTGAAGTGACGTACACACGGCAAGATTTAGGACAAATCACCCATGCGTACTGCTGTTCGGTTCATAAGGCGCAAGGAAGCGAGTTTCCAATCGTCATTTTGCCCGTCGTCAAAAGCTATTACCGGATGTTGAAACGGAATTTGTTGTATACTGCGGTGACAAGAAGCAAGCAGTTTCTCGTTTTATGCGGGGAAGAGGAAGCGTTTCGATTCGGCGTCGCAAAACAAAGCGACGGAGCGCGCCAGACGGCGCTCGCTGAGAAGCTGGCGGGGGCGGCGGCGCCGTTTGTCGAGGTCGAACTGCCGTTTGAAGAGGCGAACATGGGGATGGAAAACGTTACGCCGTATGACTTTATGGGCGATGAGCCAAGCTAAAGGTGGCTGGAAAGGTGGGAGAACGATGCGGACGTTTTCCGACATCAAGGGCCTTCCCATTTATGAACAAACGACGGGAAAAATGGTCGGAACGATCGCTGACATTTGGTTTACCAGCCACGGCGCGGTCAAAGGGCTTGTCGCGGAACAGGGCGGTTTGTTCGGCCGCCGCCGCTATTTGCCGCTTTCAGCCGTGCAGTCGTTCGAAAACGACCGAGTCATCATCTGTGATGCCGATAGCTTCCAGCCGTTTCCTTCTTCTGACAGCGGCCACTCTCTTTACGGCGAACGCGGCCTCGCCGGCAGCATGGTTGTCGCCGCGGACGGAACAACGATCGGACTGTTGGATGACGTATATTTTGACGGGCAATTGGGCAAAATTGACGGATACGAGATCAGCGAGGGATTTTTTTCCGATTTGACCGAAGGAAAGAAACGAATGGAGCTCGCTCCGTTTACCGCCAGAGAAGGCGTGGTCACCGTGGAAACAACGATGTAAGGAGAGTGGCTGTCCATGCTCATTTGCCCGAATTGCAAACGAAAAAATTTAGGGAAAATCGGCGTCAACCAGTACTACTGCTGGGATTGCTTTATTGAGCTGTCCGTCTCGAAAGGGATGATCCACGCCCATCAAGTGGAAGAAGACGGAACGTTGAGTTCTCTTGACGACTTGTTTGACGACCACGAACGCACGATCCAATTTTAGGGGGGACACGCATGAACCGGATGATGACGTCGCTGTTAGCAGTCGGATTAGGCGTCGCCGCTTATCAGCTCGCCCAACGAAACGATTGGATGAACGGTCGCACGATGCGGAGGATGCGCCGCCGCTTGATGCAAGCGATCCGCTGACGGCGCTCGCCCTCGCCTTTGCGCGGGGGCGTCGCCTTGTGGCTGTCAAATAGTGCTAAAAGCGGTGAAGGCATATTTCCCGCCGCATCTCCTACACTAAACGGTAGGAGGTGTGGCGATGGGCGAGCAACAATGGCTGTCGTTCTTTCGCATCGGAAAATGGCTGCTCATGACGGCAATCATCTATTTGATCGTTCGGATGAAAGACGTTTGGCGGCCGGTCATTGATTTTATCGCAACGGTGTTGACGCCGTTTTTGCTGGCGTCGTTTATTACGTATTTGCTCTACCCGCTTGTGGAATCCATCCATCGCAAAGGAATGCCGCGCGCCCTTGCCATTTTGTTGATTTATTTGTTGTTTTTCGGTTTGGTCGGCTACGGCTTGTACCGCGGCGTGCCGCTATTCATCGCCCAGTTGCGTGAACTGGATGAACAGCTGCCGTCTTTGATGAATACATACCGCCAATGGGTGCGCCACATCCACGACGAGACGTCGAATTGGCCGCTTGAGGTGCACACACGCATCGAGGCGATGTTTGCCGAGATCGAGCAGGCAGCGGCGGCCGCCGTCGCGATGGCGATCAACGCCGCCAAATCGTTCATCGGTTCGGCGGCGACGCTGTTGATCATTCCGTTTATCGTCTTCTATATGTTAAAAGACATCGATGTGTTGAAAAAAGCGGTTTGGTACATGACACCGAAGCGGTGGCGTGGGCCGGGGATGGCGTTTTTGAAGGATGTCGATGAATCGCTCGGCGGCTACATTCGCGGCCAGCTGTTCGTCTGTGCGGCGATCGGTCTGGCAGCGGCGCTCGGCTTGTGGCTTGCGGGCATGGATTATCCGCTGTTGCTCGGCTTTGTCATTGGCGTGACGAACATCATCCCGTATTTTGGCCCGCTGATCGGCGCCGTTCCAGCGGTCATTTTGGCTGCCACCGTCTCGCTGAAAATGGTCGTGATCGTGCTTGTCATCATTTTTACCTTGCAGTTTTTAGAAGGGAACATCTTGTCGCCGTTGATCGTCGGCAAAAGCGTGCATATGCATCCGCTTGTCATTATGCTCGCCCTCTTTGCCGGCGGCGAGCTCGCCGGCGTGCTCGGCCTCATTCTCGCCGTTCCGACGGCGGCGGTGCTGAAAGTGGCCCTCGCCCATTGGAAAGAGCATTATGCTTCGCATTGACAAATGCTCTCTGCTTGTCTATAATCTTTCAATGAAAAAAGCGAATACATAACGCGATGACGGATCGAGTATGTTGCAGTCCATCTTAACGCGCGAGCTCGCGCACAGAGAGGAATTTCCGCGGCTGAAAGAAATTCCAGATGAAGGGCAACAGAAGGCTAATCCGGAGCGCAGGCAAAACCTGACGCAAGGCTGCGTTACGGCCAAAGAGGTGATGGGCGTTTTTTGCCCATAAACAGGGTGGTACCGCGAGCATAACTCTCGTCCCTGCAGGGGATGGGAGTTTTTTTATATAAAAGGCGAAAGGGGAGGATCATCATGAAAAAGCTGACATCCGCCCAAGTGCGGCGCATGTTTTTAGAGTTTTTCCAAGAAAAAGGCCATGCGGTTGAGCCGAGCGCATCGCTCATTCCGGTCGACGACCCGTCGCTGTTGTGGATCAACAGCGGCGTCGCGACGTTGAAAAAATACTTTGACGGGCGCATCGTTCCGGAAAACCCGCGCATTTGCAACGCGCAAAAATCGATCCGCACCAACGACATCGAAAACGTCGGGAAAACGGCGCGCCACCATACGTTTTTTGAAATGCTCGGCAACTTTTCGATCGGCGATTACTTCAAGCGTGAAGCGATCCATTGGGCATGGGAGTTTTTGACGAGCGACAAATGGATCGGTTTTGATCCGGAACGGTTGTCCGTCACCGTCCATCCGGAAGACGAGGAAGCGTACAACATTTGGCGCAACGAAATCGGCTTGCCGGAAGAGCGGATCATTCGCCTTGAAGGCAACTTCTGGGACATCGGCGAAGGCCCGAGCGGTCCGAACACGGAAATCTTTTACGACCGCGGCGAAGCGTTCGGCAACGACCCGAACGATCCGGAGCTGTACCCAGGCGGGGAAAATGACCGCTATTTAGAAGTATGGAACCTTGTCTTTTCGCAGTTTAACCATAACCCGGACGGCACGTACACGCCGCTGCCGAAGAAAAACATCGACACCGGCATGGGCTTGGAGCGGATGTGCTCGATTTTGCAAGACGTGCCGACGAACTTTGAAACCGACTTGTTCCTGCCGATCATCCGCGCGACCGAGCAGATCGCCGGCGAGCGGTATGGCGAAGATCCGGACAAAGACGTCGCCTTTAAGGTGATCGCCGACCATATTCGAGCCGTGACGTTCGCGATCGGCGACGGGGCGCTGCCGTCAAATGAGGGCCGCGGTTATGTGCTGCGCCGCCTGCTCCGCCGCGCGGTGCGCTATGCGAAACATATCGGCATTGACCGTCCGTTTATGTACGAACTCGTCCCGGTCGTCGGCGAGATTATGCACGACTACTATCCGGAGGTGAAAGAAAAAGCCGATTTCATCGCCCGCGTCATCCGGACGGAAGAAGAACGGTTCCATGAAACGCTCCATGAAGGGCTCGCCATATTGGCGGAGGTGATCGAAAAGGCGAAAGAGCAAGGAAGCGACGTCATTCCGGGCGAGGAAGCGTTCCGCCTGTATGATACGTACGGCTTTCCGATCGAGCTGACGGAAGAGTACGCCGCTGAAGCGGGCATGACGGTCGACCATGCCGGATTTGAGCGCGAGATGGAGCGGCAACGCGAACGGGCGCGCGCGGCCCGGCAAGATGTCGATTCGATGCAAGTCCAAGGCGGAGTGCTCGGTGACATTAAAGATGAAAGCCGGTTTGTCGGCTACGATGAGCTTGTTGCCGCATCGACGGTCATCGCCATCGTCAAAGACGGGCGGCTTGTCGAGGAAGTGAAAGCCGGCGAAGAGGCGCAAATCATCGTCGATGTGACGCCATTTTACGCCGAAAGCGGCGGACAAATCGCTGACCAAGGCGTGTTTGAAAGCGAAACAGGAACAGCGGTCGTCAAAGATGTGCAAAAAGCGCCGAACGGCCAACATCTTCATGCGATCATCGTCGAACGCGGAACGGTGAAAAAAGGATCCCGCTATACGGCGCGCGTCGATGAAGCAAAGCGGATGCGCATCGTAAAAAACCATACGGCGACCCATTTGCTCCATCAAGCGCTAAAAGACGTGCTCGGCCGCCATGTCAACCAAGCGGGGTCGCTTGTCGCCCCGGACCGGCTTCGTTTTGACTTCACCCATTTTGGGCAAGTGAAGCCAGAGGAGCTCGAGCGCATCGAAGCCATCGTCAACGAACAAATTTGGAAAAGCCTCCCGGTTGACATTTTTTATAAACCGCTCGAGGAAGCGAAAGCGATGGGCGCGATGGCGCTGTTTGGCGAAAAATACGGCGACATCGTCCGCGTCGTCAAAGTCGGCGACTACAGCCTCGAGCTGTGCGGCGGCTGCCATGTGCCCAACACATCAGCCATCGGGTTGTTTAAAATCGTCTCCGAGTCCGGCATCGGCGCCGGCACGCGTCGGATTGAAGCGGTGACCGGAGAAGCGGCATACCGCTTTATGAGCGAACAGCTTGCTATTTTGCAAGAGGCGGCGCAAAAACTGAAAACAAGCCCGAAAGAATTGAATGCGCGTCTTGACGGACTGTTTGCCGAGCTGAAAGAGCTCGAGCGCGAAAATGAATCGCTTGCTGCCCGCCTCGCCCATATGGAAGCTGAGCACCTCACCCGTCAAGTGAAAGATGTAAACGGCGTGCCGGTGTTGGCGGCAAAAGTGCAGGCCAATGACATGAATCAACTGCGGGCCATGGCTGATGATTTGAAACAAAAGCTCGGCACGGCGGTCATCGTGTTGGCGTCCGCCCAGGGCGGAAAAGTGCAACTGATTGCCGCAGTAACGGACGATTTGGTGAAAAAAGGATTCCATGCCGGCAAGCTGGTGAAAGAAGTAGCGTCGCGTTGCGGTGGGGGCGGCGGCGGGCGCCCGGATTTGGCGCAAGCTGGCGGCAAGGACCCAAGCAAGGTCGGCGAAGCGCTCGGTTATGTCGAAACATGGGTGAAATCCGTTTCCTAATTGGCGCGGATCGTGTACAATGGATGTAAAAGGACGGGGTGCCTGAATAAGGAGCGAGGTGGAAACGGTGAGCTCGTTTGACCAAACGATGCAGTTTCATTTTTCCGAGGAGCCGGCCGAGACGAACGTTCGCGAAGTGTTGTTGACGGTGTATGGCGCCTTGCAGGAAAAAGGCTACAATCCGATCAATCAAATTGTCGGCTACTTGTTGTCCGGCGACCCAGCTTACATTCCGCGCCATAAAGATGCGCGTGCGCTCATCCGCAAAATTGAACGCGACGAATTAATCGAGGAATTGGTGAAATTCTATTTACAGGGGCAACGAAAGGATTAACCTAATGCGGACGCTAGGATTAGATTTGGGAACGAAAACGCTCGGCGTTGCCGTTAGCGACGAACTCGGCCTTACAGCGCAAGGATTGGAGACGATCGCCATTGATACGGAGCGCGGCGACTACGGCTTAAAGCGGCTGCGCGCCATCATCGATGAGTACGGCGTCGATACGATTGTCGTCGGGTGGCCGAAAAACATGAACGGCACGCTCGGGCCGCGCGCTGAGGCAAGCGAGCGGTTCGCCGCCAAATTGCGAGAGGAGTTTTCTTTGCCCGTTGTGCTTTGGGATGAACGGCTGTCGACGATGGCCGCCGAACGGATGTTGATCGCTGCCGACGTCAGCCGGAAAAAGCGGCGGAAAGTGATCGACAAAATGGCGGCGGCCGTCATTTTGCAGTCATATTTGGACAGTAAACGATAAATTGGAGGAGAAAACATGGAACACGGAGACCGTCATATTACCGTTGTCGACGAACATGGCAACGAGCAGCTGTGCGAAATTTTGTTTACGTTTGAATCAGATGATTTCGGCAAATCGTATGTGTTTTACTATCCGGTCGGCGTCGAGGCGGAAGATGAAAACGGCGAGACGGAAGTGCACGTTTCCGCCTTCATCCCTGGGGATGAGAACAAAGAAGGCGAACTGCTCCCAATCGAGACGGAAGAAGAGTGGGACATGATCGAAGAAGTATGGAATACGTTTTGCGCTGAACAGGAAGAGGAAGACGACGAATAACGGACAGCAGAGGGGGGCCAAAAGGATCGGGGCCCCTTTTCTTATTGCCGTATTATGCGCTGAGAAACGATAAGTTGTGTTCCATGCAATGGTTCAGACATCTTCTTGTTTGTCCGACAAATGTTGCGAAGGGCTTCGATTGACCGGCGCGTATCCTCCCCTGGCTTTGCATTTTTTGACCGTCAAGGGCGAAAAATGCGGAACTTTGTAGTATAATATGGCCGGGTGAAAGGAGGACAAAGATGAAACAGAACGATTTTAGGGCGCCAGAGGCGCGGCTTGTGCGGAAAATCGTCTTGATTGTCTGTGCTGTTCTGCTGGCGGCGTTTGTCATTGCCGGCGCCAGCAGTTTCTTATACATCCGTTCAGCGCTTAAGCCCGTCGACCCGAATGACCGCACCCCGGTCCATGTCTCGATTCCGATCGGTTCATCGGCGGCGGCGATTGCCGAGCAGCTCGAACAAAAGCGGCTCATTAAAAGCGCGGCCGTGTTTCGCTTATATGTCCGCTGGAAAAATGAATCCGGCTTCCAGGCTGGGGAGTATGAGTTGACGCGGGCGATGCCAATGGCGCGCATCATTGAGCTGTTAAAAACGGGGAAATCGCTAAAAATCGGATTGAAGCTGACCGTTCCGGAAGGGTCGCAATTGGTGCAAATCGCTGACCTCATTGCCGCGAAAACAGGGTACAAACAAGAACAAATTATGAAATTGCTTAACGATCGCGCGTATATCGAACGGCTGATGAAAATGCACCCGGATTTGTTGACTGATGATATTTTTCACAAAGGCATCCGCTATCCGCTGGAAGGCTACTTGTTCCCGGCGACGTATGTGTTTGCTGACGAAAAGCCGCCGCTCTCAGAGATCATTGAGGCGATGGTGGCGAAAACGGCAGCTGTGCTTGACACATATAAGGCAGCGATGAAAGAAAAGAACATGTCGCCGCATCAGCTGTTGACGATGTCGTCGCTCATTGAGGAAGAGGCGACGGAAAAAGCTGACCGCCAAAAAATCGCCAGCGTGTTTTACAATCGGCTGCACCGCGGCATGCCGCTTCAAACCGACCCGACCGTTTTGTACGCCCTTGGCGAACATAAAGAGCGTGTGTTGTATAAAGATTTGCAGGTCAATTCGCCGTACAACACGTACATTCATAAAGGGCTGCCGCCGGGGCCGATCGCCAACGCCGGCGTAATGTCGATCGAAGCGGCGCTTGAACCGGCGGCGACCGACTATTTATACTTTTTGGCGACACCGGGCGGCGAGGTCATTTTTACGAAAACGTTGGCCGAGCATAACCGGGAAAAGGCGAAGCATATTGGAAAACAATAGGTCAAAACGGAAGGTAATGGCCGGTGGGGTGAAACGGCTTCGCTTTTCCGCTGTTTTATGGTAGTATAGTTGAACAGACCAACGATAAGAGTCCTTTGCGGCTCTTATTTTTCATGACGACAAAGCGCAAATGCCGGGTTGTATATAGATGCAATTTGAAGCTTTACCATTTGTAGTTTTTCCCGAGTATTTGATCGACTGTCGGGCGACCGAACAACGCCGCTTCCAGACCCATATATGGGTCTGTGAAGCAGGCCGGTTGTTCGGTCTTCCGTCACGCCAAGGCGTGACGGAGGCAAGCCACAGGCTTGCCTCCGTCAGTCGAAAATGGGCAAACCGCTTTTCCGTCAAGGATATATTAAACTTCTTCGTTGCATCTATATAGTTCAACTTTGGCGAGCGCTTTTCAGTTTGCTGACGGCAGGGAGGAATTCCTCTTGCTTTCCAATGACATTGTTTCGTACTTGCAAAAGCTGCGTCCGGCGCCGGATGAGGACATTGAGGAGATGGAGCAGTACGCCTATCGGCACCGCATACCGATCATGGATCCGGTGAGCGTCGAAGTGCTGTTATTCATCTTGAAGCTGATCAGGCCGCGCCGCATTTTGGAAATCGGCACGGCGATCGGCTATTCGGCGATCCGGATGGCAAAGGCGCTGCCGGACGCGCGCATTGTGACGATCGAAAAAGACCGGGAGCGGTATGAGCGCGCCCGTTTTTACATCGAAAAGACGAACACCAAGCGGCAAATCGAGGCGGTGTTGGGCGATGCGCTCGCGGTCGAGGCCGGTGTGGCGGCCGCCGCGCCGTTTGATGTGCTGTTTATTGATGCCGCCAAAGGGCAATATGAGCGCTTTTTTACGCTCTATGAGCCGTTTGTGGCTGCAGGCGGCCTCATCATCAGCGACAACGTCTTGTTTAAGGGGCTCGTCGCCGCCGAAGCGCCGGCGGACAATCGACGGCTTTGGAACATCGCCCGAAAAATTCGCCGCTACAATGAGTGGCTCATGAGTCGAAGCGGTTATGATACGGTCATCATTCCGGTCGGCGATGGGCTCGCCATATCGAAAAAACGAGGTGAAGAACAGTGAAAAAACCCGAATTGCTCGTGACGCCGACGAGCGTTGCCCATATCGACGAGCTGGCTGAAGCCGGAGCGGACGCGGTCATCATTGGCGAGCAGCGCTACGGTTTGCGGCTTGCCGGCGAATTTTCCCGCCATGATGTCGCTGCCGCCGTCAAAGCCGCCCACCGGCGCGGCATGAACGTGTATGTGGCGATGAACGCCATTTTCCATAACGATAAAGTGGACGAGCTTGGCGACTACGTCGCGTTTTTGGCTGATGTCGGCGCCGATGCCATCGTCTTCGGCGATCCCGCGGTGCTCTTGACTGTCCGAGAAACGGCGCCGCACATGAAGCTCCACTGGAGCACGGAGACGACAGCGACGAACTGGTATGCGTGCAACTATTGGGGCCGGAAAGGGGCGAAGCGCGCCGTCTTGGCCCGCGAGTTGAACATGGACGCCATTTTGGAAATCAAAGCCCATGCCGAAGTGGAAATCGAGGTGCAAGTGCACGGCGCGATGTGCATGTACCAATCGAAGCGCTCGCTGATCGGCAGCTATTTTGAATATCAAGGGAAAGTGATGGAAGTTGAACGGAAGAAGTACGAAAAAGGGATGTTTCTTTACGACAAAGAGCGCGACAACAAATATCCGATTTTTGAAGACGAAAACGGCACGCATATTATGAGCCCGAACGATGTTTGCATGATCGATGAGCTCGGCGACATGGTCGAGGCCGGCATCGACAGCTTTAAAATTGACGGGATTTTGCACGAGCCGCGCTACATTACCGAAGTGACGAAGCTGTACCGCCGCGCCATCGATTTATGCGCGGATGACCGCGAGCGGTACGAACGGGAAAAAGAGGAGCTGCTTGCGGCCGTTGAAGCGCTTCAGCCGCCGCATCGCCGCATCGACACCGGATTTTTCTTCAAAGAGACCATTTATTGAGAAAAGGAGGGAAGCAGCATGCTTTTAAAAAATGATCGCATCTCCGAAATCATTGACGGCAAGCGCGTCATTGTGAAAAAGCCAGAGCTGCTCGCCCCGGCCGGCAACTTGGAAAAACTGAAAATCGCCGTCCATTACGGCGCAGACGCCGTCTTTATCGGAGGCCAAGAGTACAGCTTGCGCGCCAACGCCGACAACTTTACGATCGAGGAAATTCGCGAAGGGGTCGAATTTGCCAATCGATACGGAGCCAAAGTATACGTAACGGCCAATATTTACGCCCATAACGAAAACATCCCTGGCCTTGATGACTATTTGCGGGCGCTTGAAGATGCCGGTGTTTGCGGCATCATCGTCGCCGACCCGCTCATCATCGAAACGGCGCGCCGGGTGGCGCCGAAGCTTGAAGTGCATTTAAGCACGCAGCAATCGCTTACCAACTGGAAAGCGGTCCAATTTTGGAAAGAGGAAGGGCTCGAGCGGGTTGTGCTCGCTCGTGAAGTGGGCGCAGAAGAAATCCGGCAGATCAAAGAGAAAGTCGATATTGAAATCGAGGCGTTCATCCATGGGGCGATGTGTTCCGCCTACTCCGGCCGCTGTGTATTGAGCAACCATATGACGGCGCGCGACTCAAACCGCGGCGGATGCTGCCAGTCGTGCCGCTGGGATTACGATTTGTATCAGCTCTCGGACGGCCGGGAAATTCCGTTGTTTGAAAAAGGGGACGCTCCGTTTGCGATGAGCGCGAAAGATTTGAACTTAATCCGCGCCATTCCGGTGATGATCGAATTGGGTGTGGATAGCTTGAAAATTGAAGGGCGGATGAAATCGATCCATTACGTGGCGACGGTTGTCAGTGTCTACCGGAAAGTCATTGATGCCTACTGCGCTGACCCAGACCATTTCACGATCCGCGAAGAGTGGGTGCGGGAGCTGGAGAAATGCGCCAACCGCGAGACGGCGCCGTCGTTCTTTGACGGCTTCCCGGATTATACGAACCATATGTACGGGACGCACAGCCGGAAAACGACTCATGAATTCGCCGGTTTGGTGCTTGGCTATGACCCGGAGACGGGCATCGCCACCGTCCAGCAGCGCAACCATTTCCGCCCGGGCGATGAAGTCGAATTTTTCGGTCCGGAAATTGAAAACTTCACCCAAGTGATTGAGAAAATTTGGGACGAAGACGGCAACGAGCTTGATGCGGCGCGCCATCCGCTGCAAATCGTGAAGTTTAAGGTCAAGCGCCCTCTCTTCCCGTACAACATGATGAGAAAGGAGAATTAAGATGGGGAAGAAGCCCGTTGTCATCGGCGTCGCCGGCGGCTCCGGCTCGGGGAAGACGAGCGTCGCCCGCGCGATTTACGACCATTTCGGCGACCGCTCGATCCTTGTTTTGGAGCAAGACTTTTACTATAAAGATCAAAGCCATCTTCCGTTTGAAGAGCGGCTGAAGACGAACTATGACCATCCGCTGGCGTTTGACAACGATTTGTTGATTGAGCATATTCATAAGCTGCTTCGCTATGAGCCGATTGACAAGCCGGTGTACGATTATACGCTGCACACTCGCTCAAGCGACGTCATTCGCGTGGAGCCAAAGGATGTCATCATCGTGGAGGGCATTCTTGTCTTGGAGGATGAGCGACTCCGCAATTTAATGGACATTAAAGTATATGTCGACACCGACCCGGACATCCGCATCATCCGCCGTCTCATCCGCGATATTAAAGAGCGCGGCCGCACGTTCGATTCGGTCATCGAGCAATATTTGTCCGTCGTCCGGCCGATGCACAACCAGTTTGTCGAACCGACGAAGCGCTACGCGGATGTGATCATTCCGGAAGGCGGACAGAACGTCGTCGCCATCGATTTAATGGTGGCAAAAATTCGCACAGTTCTTGAACAAAAAGCGGTTTTGTAATAACATAACAGAGACAAAACAATATATTATATAACAAGTAAGCGTACGAACAGCCGTTTTTGCTGTTCGTACGTTTTACATAATGCAGAATATATAGAGGAGTGAGATGAATGGCGAACGAAAAGCAGTATCCGATGACGAAAGAGGGAAAAGAGAAACTGGAACAAGAGCTTGAGTACTTAAAAACGGTCAAGCGGAAAGAAGTGGTGGAGCGCATTAAGATTGCGCGCGGGTTCGGGGATTTGTCGGAAAACTCGGAGTACGATGCTGCCAAAGATGAGCAGGCGTTTGTCGAATCGCGCATCCAAATGCTTGAAAACATGATCCGCAACGCCGTCATCATTGAAGAAGACAAAGAAAACCCGGACGTCGTCTCGCTCGGCAAGTCGGTCACGTTCATTGAACTTCCAGACGGCGAGGAAGAGACGTATACGATCGTCGGCAGCGCTGAAGCCGATCCGTTTGAAGGGAAAATTTCCAACGACTCGCCGATTGCGAAATCGCTTCTCGGCCGCCGCGTCGGCGATGAGGTGACGGTGCAAACGCCGGGCGGGGAAATGCTTGTGAAAATCGTGGCTGTGAAATAAGAAGCAGGAGGCGGCCGACCTGAACAAGCGGCGGTGTGCGAAGCGAAGAAAATTGCCGCCGCTTGACGTTTCAAACGGAAACACCTCGTCAACACTGATGATGAGGTGTTTTCTTTATGTGGAAAAAACGAACGCTTGCCATGCTCGCCCTCATTCAACTGGGCTTGTTGTTGCTTGTCGGGCGATTGGCGCAGATCCAGCTGATTGACGCCGAGTCGTTCGCCAATCATAATTTAATTGCCGAAAGCGTCGCCCAGCGGACACAAGAACTGATCATTGACGACGGGCGCGGCTCGTTCGTCGACCGAAATGGCGCGCCGCTCACGAAGCGATACGTGCCGTCGCTTGTCTTATTCCCGTTTTTAACGACGATGAAATGGCCGATGGAACAAGTCGCCCGCATCACCGGCGTCTCTAAAGAAGAGATCCGCCGCCAGCTTGGGCAGGCGGACGGTCCGTTCGTCTTAGAGAAGGATGGAGAGCCGCTCGCCTTGAGCGCCCAGCAAATGAAGCAAATTAACGATTTGCGCATTCCGGGCGTCTTAGCTGTCAATAAACAATACTCTCTTGAGGTGGTGTACGCTCCGCATTTGCTTGGCTTCACCCGCCCAGATCAGGAGCTCATCAAGAAGCGTTATCCAAAACGGCCGCTGCCGCCAAAGACCGAAGTGGGCATTCAAGGACTTGAGAAGGCGTTTGATGAGTTTTTGCTCGCCGACGGCGAAACGAAGCTGCTTTATCACGTTGACGCCGAAGGGCGGCCGCTGTTTGGGCTCGATGTCAAATACAGCGATACGGGCAACCCGTTTTATCCCGTCACCGTGCAAACGACGCTTGACCGTGACTTGCAGCAAGAGATGGAGCAGATCGTTGACCGATACGGGTTGAAAAAAGGCGGTCTCGTTTTGCTGGATATTGACACAAACAGTGTGCTCGCCATGGTCAGCCGCCCAAACATGGATCCGCGTGATCCGTACAAAAACCGCGGGGCGGAAAACCAAATAGTGTTGCCGCAAATCCCTGGCTCGATTTTTAAAACAGTCATTGCGGCCGCGGCGCTTGATGAGGGGCTCGCCTCGCTTGAGACAACGTTTGACTGCAGCCGAAAAATTGACGGCAAAACCCGCGATGAGGAGCATGATTACGGCATGCTTGATTTAGCGGACAGCTTTGCCGTCAGTTGCAACAATGCTTTCGCCACGCTCGGCAAGCAGTTGATCGAGCACGATCCCGATGCGTTTGAAACGTATGCGAGAAAGCTTGGGCTGTATCCGACGGCCGGCTGGGAAGGGGCGGTGTACCATGAAGAGCATTTCCGTCAGTTCCCGGAGGAGCAGAAAGGAACGATTTGGCATGATCCGCGCGACAAGAGGGTGCCGCTTGCGGTGGCGCAAACGGCGATCGGGCAAAAAAATGTACGCGTCTCGCCGCTTGGCGTCGCCAACATGATGGCGACCATCGCCCGCGGCGGCGAAGCGCTTCAGGTGCGGGCCGTTGACAAAGTGCTGTATAAAAACGGTGCGACCCTCTTTTCGTTTCCGCCTCAACCGGCTTCAGACATGGCGCCGATCGCGCCGCAGACGGCCGAAGAGCTGCAGCGGCTTTTGCGCAGCGTTGTCACCAAAGAGGATGGCACCGGCCGCCGCTTCCGTTCGCTGCCGTATCCGGTCGCCGGCAAATCCGGGACGGCGGAGACAGGAAAAATGGACGGCGGTGCTGAATTCATTAATAAATGGTTTGCTGGCTATTTTCCAGCCGACCGCCCGAAATACGCCCTCGCTGTCGTTGAGCTCGACTGCCCGAGCGGGCGGGCCTCGACGAATGATGTGTTCGCCGCCGCAGTCGAGGCGCTTTATGCTTATGACCACGCCAAAAATGAAGTGAAGTGACGAACCAAATGTAAGGGGAATCCATGTTTCCAGCACGAACATCATCCAAAGAAGGGAGAGGAGACGGTGGCGCAAATGGGGACACGCTTTGCCGCCCGCGCCAAGCGGCGGAGAATCAACCGTTGGCTCAATGGAGCCATTGCCGTTGTCGTGCTGCTCATTTTGATTGTCGGCGGGAACTTGCTGTTTGGCGATCAGCCGAGCGAGAAGGCGGTTGATCGCGAAGCCAAAACAGAAGCGGCCAATGCGAAGCGGGTGGAAGTGGAAACAGGCGAAGCGGCGGCGCCGGCGGAAGCCGAAACGCCCGCCGAGGAAGAAGATGCTGCTTCCACCGATGAAACGAGCGAAGCGGGCATGACAGAAACGCCGGGCCCGCCGGGGTCCAACGTTGAAAAAGAAATCGTCAACCCGGCATGGCAGCCGATCGGTACGACGCAAACGGAGCCGCATGAAACGGTGTTTAAGAAAGATTCGGTCGACTGGAAGGAAATGCTCGATGCCGTCAGCTATGCGACCGGCATCGCCCCGGAGGAGATGATCGTTTGGTTCATCGGCAACAACGGGCCGAACAAAGCAGTCGCGACGATTTCGACGAAAGATCAAACCGCCCATTACAAAGTGTACATTGAATGGGTGACGAACGAAGGCTGGAAGCCGACGAAAGTGCAAAAGTTGAAGCAAAAGCCATAAGCGGCATGATGAGGGGAAGCGGAGATATTCGAAACTTTGGCGGCATCAGTGAAACAATGGCGGTTCATTAGCGGCGGAAAAATACACAGGCGCCCAAAAACGAAGGGCGCCTGTTATTTTTTCGCTTTGAAATGAACGACTGCGCTGTACCACCGCTTTCCGTTTTCCATGACGTGCATTTGATGGGATACATGATGGACGGAAAGCAAGAGCGCCTTGTTATGTTCAATTTGTTCGTTGATTTTTTTCTCGAGCGTCCGCAAGTCGTCCGCTTCAAAAAATTCGATTTTGTCCTCGATCAAATCAAGAGAAATGTTCGGCATCGTTCTTCCTCCTTTCCATTGTCAGTGTAGCAAATTTTCCCGCCCTCATCCACCGGAGTACAAGGGGGAACAATACGAACGAACATGATCGTTGAACAAGGGAAAAACATATGCTACAGTAAGAGCAGGCAATACGAAAAAAACATACTATATTTATAGGAATTATAAACTTTTTTGGGGTGTGACCATATGGGCAGAGAGTTTCTTGACTTGTTTGAGCAATGGGCGGAATCGTATGACCGATCGGTCGAAGGATACGATGAGCAATATCGAGACGTGTTTGCCGGTTATGACCGCATTTTAAGCACGGTCGCCGACAAAGCCGGCCAAGTCGTGCTCGAGTTTGGCGTCGGCACAGGCAACTTGACGAAAAAGCTGCTTGAGCGCGGCAAGCAGGTGTACGGGATCGAGCCATCGGCGCCGATGAGGAAAAAAGCGGCGGAAAAGCTCAGCGGGCGAGCGGTCATTCTGGACGGCGATTTTTTGCAATTTCCGACACCGCCGGAGCCGATCGACACGATCGCCAGCACGTATGCGTTTCATCATTTGACGGATGCGGAAAAAGACGAAGCGCTGGCCAAATATAGTCAATTGCTCCATCCGGGTGGTAAAATAGTGTTTGCCGATACGGCGTTTCGCGACAAAGAGGCGTTCCGCCAGGCGATTGAGGAAGCCCGAGCGCGCGGCTTCCACGATTTGGCCGACGATTTGGAACGCGAATATTATACGACGCTTGACGTATTGGCATCACTGTTTTCCAAGCATGGCTTTTCCGCCTCCTTTGCGCAGCAAAACGCGTTCGTCTGGGTGATGGAGGCGGTGAAACAAACGACATAGAAAGAGGGAGAACGATGAAAGCAGCCATTATTGGAGCCATGGAAGAGGAAGTGGCGATTTTGCGTTCGCGCATGGAAGGGCGCGAGGAAACGGTCATCGCCGGGTGCGAATTTTCCAAAGGGCGCCTTGACGGCGTGGAGGCGGTGTTGTTGAAATCCGGGATCGGCAAAGTGAACGCCGCCATGGGAACGACGCTTCTGCTTGATCACTTTCGCCCTGATTTCGTGATCAATACCGGTTCGGCCGGCGGATTTTTGCCTTCGCTTCGTGTCGGAGATCTTGTCATTTCCGAGGAAGTCGTCCATCATGACGTCGATGTGACCGCGTTCGGCTACGCTTACGGGCAAGTGCCTGGCCTGCCGGCGCGCTACCGGGCGGATGAGGCGCTTGTTGAGGCGGCCAAGCAGGCGGCGGCGCGGCTTGATGGCCTGCAGGCAGTGACCGGCTTGATCGCCACCGGCGATTCGTTTATGAACGATCCAAAACGAGTCGAATTTGTGCGCGGTCAGTTTCCGGAATTGTGCGCCGTCGAAATGGAAGCGGCGGCGATCGCCCAAGTGTGCGTGCAATTTGGAACGCCGTTTGTCATCATCCGGGCGTTGTCTGATATTGCTGGTGAGGAGTCGGACGTGTCGTTTGAACAGTTTTTGGAGACGGCGGCGAAACATTCGGCTGAACTTGTCTTGTCGATGCTTTCCGTTATGAAACAGAAGCGCTATTAAGATGCAGCGAAAAAGCAGCTTGTCTATTTTCTCGACTGTCGAAGGCAAGCCTATGGCTTGCCTCCGTCACACTAAGGCGTGACGGAAGACCGAACAACGACTCGCTTAAAGACCCATGAATGGGTCTTTAAGCAGTGTTGTTCGGTCACTCGACAGTCGGATGAAATGATCGGCAAAAACGAAAAATGTTAAAGCTTTAAATTGCATCTATATATAGACAACAGAACACCGCCGTTTTGCTGCTAAACTGAGCGTGAAGAAACGGAGTGACTTGTATGCGCGTAGCAAAAAGCATCCATGAGTTGATCGGCCATACGCCGGTTGTCGAAATTACGCGCTTCCCCCTCCCGGAAGGCGTTCGGCTGTTCGCCAAGCTTGAATACTTCAATCCTGGCGGAAGCATTAAAGACCGGCTCGGACAAGAGCTGTTGCGCGAGGCGTTTGCATCAGGAAAACTGAAAGAGGGGGGCACGATCATCGAGCCGACGGCCGGCAACACCGGCATCGGTCTGGCGCTGGCGGCGATCGGCAAAAACGTGAACATCATTTTTTGTGTGCCGGAAAAATTCAGCATCGAAAAACAACAGCTGATGAAGGCGCTCGGGGCGCAAATCGTTCATACACCGACTGAAGAGGGAATGGAAGGAGCAATCCGCAAAGCGGAGGAGCTCGCCCGCACGATTCCAGGCGCCTATTGCCCCCAGCAGTTCCAAAACCCGGCCAATCCAAGGACGTATTACAAGACGCTCGGTCCGGAGCTGTGGGACGATTTGGACGGACAGATCGACATTTTTGTCGCCGGCGCCGGCTCCGGCGGCACGTTTATGGGGACAGCGACGTTTTTAAAAGAAAAAAACCCGGCCATTAAAACGGTCATCGTGGAACCGGAAGGCTCGATTTTAGGCGGCGGCAAGCCGGGTCCGCATCGGACGGAAGGGATCGGCATGGAGTTTTTGCCGCCGTTTATGGATCCGGATTATTTTGATGCCATCTACACGATCGCGGACGATGACGCGTTCCGGCGCGTCAGCGAACTCGCGAGACAGGAGGGGCTTTTGGTCGGCAGTTCGTCCGGCGCCGCGTTTCATGCCGCCTTGATGGAAGCAGAGAAGGCAAAGCCAGGGACGAATATCGTCGTCATTTTTCCGGACGGGAGCGAACGCTATTTAAGCAAACACATTTATGAAGGTGGGAGGTAACGATGAGGCGGAAAACAATGCTCATTCATGGCGGCATTCCGGGGGATCCGCATACTGGAGCGGTGTCGGTCCCGATTTATCAAGTGAGTACGTATAAGCAAGAAGAAGTTGGAAAGCATAAAGGGTTTGAATACTCGCGCACCGGCAACCCGACGCGCGCGGCGCTTGAGAAGCTGATCGCTGATCTCGAGGGCGGCGAAGCCGGCTTTGCGTTCGCTTCCGGTATGGCGGCAATTACGGCCGTCATGATGTTGTTTCAAAGCGGCGACCATCTAGTGCTCACTGACGATGTGTACGGCGGCACGTATCGCGTCATGACGAACGTGCTGAATCGGTTCGGGCTTGAGGCGACGTTCGTCGATACGAGCGATGTCGCCAACATCGAGGCGCACATCCGGCCGAATACGAAAGCCATCTATATTGAAACGCCGACGAACCCGCTGTTGAAAATCACTGACTTGCAAGCCGCCGCCGCCATTGCCCGTGCGCATGGGCTGCTATTGATCGTCGATAACACGTTTTCCACTCCGTACTTTCAGACGCCGCTTGAGCTTGGCGCCGATATCGTCATCCATAGCGCGACGAAATATTTAGGCGGCCATAGCGACGTCGTCGCTGGGTTGGCGGTTGTCCGCACGCCGGAGCTTGCCGAGCGGCTCCATTACGTGCAAAATTCAACCGGCGGCGTGCTCGGGCCGCAAGATTCATGGCTATTGATGCGCGGGATGAAAACGCTCGCCGTGCGGATGGAGGAACATGAAGAAAATGCGCGCCAAATCGCTGTTTTTTTGGCTGAACACAAGGCGGTCAAGCGCGTCCATTATCCAGGTCTTCCGGATCATCCGAACCACGAGTTGGCGAAAAAGCAAATGCGCGGATTTGGCGGCATGATTTCGTTTGATGTCGGCAGCTTGGAGCGCGCCGAGAAAGTGCTGTCGCGCGTGCGCTACTTTACGCTTGCCGAAAGCTTAGGGGCGGTCGAAAGTTTAATTTCGTTGCCAGGGAAAATGACGCACGCCTCGATCCCGAAGGAACGGCGCGAACAGCTCGGCATTACCGATGACCTGATCCGTTTGTCGGTCGGGCTTGAAGATGTCAACGATCTGCTTGACGATTTGGCGAAGGCGCTTGGCTGAAATTGCCGCTCCCCCCTTCTGTCCATGTATGATACAGTGAAAGGGGAGAGGAGGGATCGGGCTTGAACGAGCAGCAACGAAACGAGCTGCGGGCCAAGGCGGGCGACTTTAAAACATACAGTCTCGTCTTGTTCGCGTTTGGAGCGTTTCTCTATTTCGGAACGATCATCCCAGGAGCGGTTGAGACAGCGAAAAAGCCGTTCGCCCTATTGGCAGTCGCCGTCTGTTTTACCGCGTCGCTTTCCTGTTTGCGCCAAGCCGCCCGCTATGCCCGCCGTCTTGAGGAAGAAGAAAAGCGGTTCGAACCGTAAACCTGCCTTTTGGCCGAAAGGCGGGTTTTTGTTTAGCCACCATGCTGGCATTCAAGGGAAAGCAAGCTTTTTGCCTATTTTGCAAAAAAACGGTTTACAATGGAAATAATTTTGGATATAATTGCCTACGTAGCATCATTTCCAAAGGGAGGTCGAAGACAATGACAATGATGATGTGGACAACAGTAACGCATCCATTCTATCAAACGGCTATTCGACCTTCCGCCGACCGGGAATGAACGTGCACCGATGACGAAAAACAGCGATCAGGCCGCAGAAGGGGAGTAGTCTCGCTTTCTGCGGCCTTTTTGTACGCTTAGCCGCAGAAACGCCTTCCTTCTGCGGTTTTTTTGCATGGAAAGGAGGTGAGGGGGTATGACGATCCATTTGTTTTTTATCACGATCACGATTGAGCGGAGAAAGCCGCGGCAACGGAACATCGAAGAGGAGCGGTTCGCGCGTGCAGCTGAGGAGGAGTTGCTTGACCGCAAATGTTCCGCTCATCAACGGTTGTTTTAAAACAATGGAGATGAAAGGGGAGAAGATTCATGTCAATTGTACCAGTATGGCTTGTGATGTGGATGAAACAGACGGGAGACTCGACTTGACTCAGGCTAAAGGGGGGATATCGGTGCTCCGCGTGCTGTTGTTGACGGTCGAATTTCACGAATTGTTCAAAATGTGGCGGAAGCGCTCCTTGTCTTCTTTGGTAAAATAAAATCTAGAAGAGAAGGTCAAGGAGGGAACGGGGATGTTCGCCATTGTCATGTCGATCATCATTACCGCGTCGATTGCGCTTGTTGTCGCCGCGGAAGTCAGCGTTGAGGCAAGAGCGTAAGCACGGCGGTTCTTCTGCATCGGGAGGGGGATAAGCAGGCGGACCGCATCAGCAGAACGTTGGCATCAATCGTTTTTGATTGGTCAGGTCATTGCCGGCTCATTTCGGGCCGGTCTATTTTTGTCGTAAAGACACGGACAACATCGCCCCTGCATATACATAACGATAGGCGGTTTCCGCCGATGACAGCAGGCGGGGGTGAGAGCATGTCCGGCATTTTCACGGCGTTTACGTTTCTGTTGAAAGAGCTGACGTTTCTTGTCTCGTATATTAAAAACAATGCGTTTCCCCAGCCGTTAAGCGCTCAAGAAGAGGAAAAGTATTTGGCGCTGATGGCAAAAGGCGACGAGCAAGCCCGCAACCGGCTCATCGAACACAACTTGCGCCTTGTTGCCCACATTGTGAAAAAGTTTGAAAATACGGGAGAAGAGGTCGAGGATTTAATCTCCATTGGCACGATCGGCTTGATCAAGGCGATTGAAAGCTATTCGCCGGGCAAAGGAACGAAGCTGGCAACGTATGCGGCTCGATGTATCGAGAACGAAATCCTGATGCACCTGCGTTCATTAAAAAAAACGCGCAAAGACGTCTCGTTGCATGAGCCAATCGGCCAGGACAAAGAAGGAAACGAAATCAGCCTGCTTGATATTTTAAAAGCCGAAGGCGAAGACATCGTCGATGAAATCCACTTGAACATGGAGCTCGAACAAGTCAAACAATATATCAGCGTGCTTGATGAGCGGGAAAAAGAGGTGA
This sequence comes from Geobacillus sp. CAMR5420, assembly GCF_000691465.1. Classification (NCBI taxonomy): domain Bacteria; kingdom Bacillati; phylum Bacillota; class Bacilli; order Caryophanales; family Anoxybacillaceae; genus Geobacillus; species Geobacillus sp. CAMR5420. Next base: position 4,270 of record NZ_JHUS01000054.1, on the reverse strand, counting down.
TCATCAATCGCTTTGGCCTCGGTCGGCAGCGGGAAAAAACGCAGCGTGAAATCGCCAAAGAGCTCGGCATCTCGAGAAGCTATGTCTCGCGCATTGAAAAACGGGCATTAATGAAAATGTTTCACGAGTTTTATCGGCAGGAAAAAGAAAAACGGCGGTCATAACAAAAGCGGGTTGCTGGTGCAGCGACCCGCTTTTTCAGTAGTGGAAGAATAGAAATTATTTTAAAAAACTGAATTCTTTCATTTATATCCTTTGATGAAGCGATTTCAATCAAAAATATTGACAGATTTTATTTTTAAAAGTAAAATAATTTTGTCGTCTTTTGTCTAAATTTGTCTAAAGGAGGCGAAAAAGCATCATGCGCAAGATCGGCTTGGCATGGCAAATTTTCATCGGCCTTATTCTCGGGATTATGGTTGGGGCCATTTTTTACGGAAGCCCTAAAGTAGCGACGTATTTGCAGCCGATCGGAGATGTTTTTCTCCGTTTAATTAAGATGATCGTCATCCCGATCGTCGTCTCGAGCTTGATTGTCGGCGTCGCCAACGTCGGTGATGTGAAAAAGCTCGGAAAGTTGGGCGGCAAAACGATCCTTTATTTTGAGATCATTACGACGATTGCCATTATCGTCGGCCTCTTGGCAGCGAACATTTTCCAACCAGGCGTCGGCGTCAATATGAAGTCGCTTGAGAAAACGGATATCCAGTCGTATGTCGATACGACGAACGAAGTGCAGCACCATTCGATGGTTGAAACATTTGTCAACATCGTGCCGAAAAACGTGTTTGAAGCGCTGTCGACCGGGAATATGCTGCCGATCATCTTCTTCTCGGTGATGTTCGGGTTGGGCGTAGCCGCGATCGGTGAAAAAGGGAAACCGGTGCTTCGCTTTTTCCAAGGCACAGCGGAAGCGATGTTTTATGTGACGAACCAAGTGATGAAGTTTGCGCCGTTTGGCGTTTTCGCCTTGATCGGCGTGACGGTGTCGAAATTCGGCGTCGCTTCGCTCCTTCCGCTCAGCAAGCTTGTTGTGCTCGTTTATGCGGTCATGGCGTTCTTCGTGTTGGTGGTGCTTGGCGCTGTGGCCAAATTGGTAGGTACAAATATTTTCCATATTATAAAAATCTTAAAGGATGAATTAGTGCTTGCCTATAGCACGTCGAGCTCGGAAACCGTGTTGCCTAAGGTTATGGAAAAAATGGAGAAATTCGGTTGTTCAAAGGCTGTAACATCCTTTGTCGTTCCGACCGGCTATTCGTTCAACTTGGATGGGTCGACGCTCTATCAGGCGCTGGCGGCTGTCTTTATCGCTCAACTGTACGGCATCGACATGCCGATTTCGCAGCAAATCTCGCTTGTGCTCGTTTTAATGGTGACGTCCAAAGGGATTGCCGGCGTCCCAGGCGTATCGTTTGTCGTCTTATTGGCGACGCTTGGCACGGTTGGCATTCCAGTTGAAGGATTGGCGTTTATCGCCGGCATCGACCGCCTTTTGGACATGGCGCGCACAGTGGTCAACGTCATCGGCAACTCGCTGGCGGCGGTTGTGATGTCGAAATGGGAAGGGCAATATAACGAAGAACAAGGAAAACAATACATCGCTGAGTTGCAGCAGCAAAGCGCCTAAGAAAAAAGTGGCTCAGATGTGTTGATTAACCATTAAAAACCAGTTGACATCGTCCTATTCCTAGCTTTTCTGCCGTAGTCGGCAAGCGTGTGGCTTGCCTCCGTCACGCCTTAGCGTGACGGAAGACCGAACAACGCCGCTTCACAGACCCATTCATGGGTCTGGAAGCGGCGCTGTTCGGTCACTCGACAGTCGGATGCAATGACCGGCAAAGACGAAAAATGTTAAAGCTTTAAATTGCATCTATATAAGTTGCAATAAAGATTTTCCGATTGTTCGATTCTGTTTTCCTTCATAACAAGTCATTTTGATAGAATGCGGTGGGCGCTCTACTGGATGTAAAACAAAGTTTCAACTTATATAGAACCAAAAAATGAAAAGCATTGATTTTAGTGGAACTCGAAAGACTCGGAGAAGACAAACTAAAAGAAGCAATTGAGAATGTCGAGGATACAAATATTGAACTTTGGGTGAAAGTAGACAGAATTCTGGAAAGGGTAAGAAATATAATTGAAACAGAAAACAGATTCATCGAATTACAACGTATGTTTACTCCAAAACAAATAAATTAAGAGGGAGCCATAAAAAGCCATCCCTCTTTTTTACATCGAATTTTTTTGTTAATGGTATTATTAAAGGTTGAAGTGTATATCATATATTATGTGACAAGAAAAAACAACGAAAAGTACAATACATCATATTTCGATATCAGCAACTTCTTCAAAATCGACAATTTGAGGAATTTCGTTAGCCACCATTAAATCCCGGATTAAAGATAATTTTAATGCTGTTTCAAAATCGACATATTCTTTTTCTTCAGCGTTCATTTTATAAAAAGGGACGTTAAGGACTTTATACTTTTCGCCATCAATAGTCCACGCAAACTCTTTTCTAACGATTTTTTCGGTTTTTTCATTCATTACGGGTACCTCCCCGATTGTAGTGGCCATAACACTCACCCTTGGTCACTCCCTTTTACTTTTTTTACCTACCATTTTTCCCTTTTGTGGTTTTTTTAAACGTCGTCCCTTTTTATGTCTTGTACCTTTTTGTTACTTTTTATATTCAACGTTTGTTTAATCGTTCCTTCATCAGTTTCTTCGCCATTTTCAACTTTTCTGCAAGATGTGGATTATTACCCAGTCTTTGTTCCATCCTTGGTGGTGAAGATTCGCTTGAAGGCTTGCTGACAGTGACGATTATGATTCGTCGTTGATTGTTAACAGCTGCAAATCCTAAAGATATTTTATACTGCTCTGGATCGGCATTTTTTCTGAGGGTATAAGATAGCTGAGGAAACCCCTTCCATTGTGCTTTTTGGACGGTATCCGCTTCCTTTATTTTATCAATAATACTTATGATGATTTCTACGGAATCAGAACCAACCCTCTCAAACATTCTTTTCAGCGAATGCCTTCCCGGTCTCACCACTTTATTTTTGTACAATTGTTCAGACGGGATACCTCCGACGATTGAATTTTTAACATCCAAGACGGTTTGTTTTTGTTCATCCGTTAAGTATTCAAGGTCTTTTCCGTATTCTTCGAATTCTTGAAGTTCTTCCATAGTGTATTCAGCGGCAATTTTACGAATTTGCTCAATTTGACGCTTTTCCAAAACAATAATTTCGTCAATGGTCAATCGTTTCTCGTCTTTAAACTGAACCACAAACCGAGATCCCTGGAACTGAGACACTCCACTACACGTCCTTCTTACATTTTCTAGAATTCTATTACATTTCATTATATCATAGTAGATTCCGTTGAGAAGTGTCTTATACATAAAAAACCCCTCTTTTTCAAGAGGGCAAAAAAAATCACCATAAATAAAATTACTGCAAACTGCAATGATAGACGGAATTCCTAAAGTAAGATAAAAGAAGTTGTTGTTTTGTTGATCAAAGAAATTTGTCCAAATAAAAACATCATCATCCTGAGATCATCCATATCTCCTCATCATCCGTAAGTTAGCAGGAAATTCATGCACTATGTTTTGTTTTTTGTGAATTATCTTCGCATCAAAGAATTACCTCTTGTTTTTAATTAAGCAGAGGGAGATTTGACCGTCTTTGGCTGGAGTAAGTGCCGGTTAAATTGGGATGAAAACGCCAAAGGCCATGGCAATCCTCGAAGAAGGATTCAAAGATGCCATGGCCGTACTGGACTATCCAAATTGTTATCGGTGACGCCTAAGCACAACAAACTCTGTTAAAATTTTGGCAACGTCTCCATAGCATCAGCCAAATCACTATAACTGTCTTTTAAGTATCGAGACGTAGTGGCAATATTACTATGCCCAGCAAACCTCCGCACTTTCTCGATATCATTGTTCGTCGCCTTTAGCATCCACTTACAAAACGTATGCCGGAACATATGGGGCGTCAGTTTTTTATTCGGCAGGCTGTAGCTTTCGATCATTCGCTGGATGCCCCGGACCGAAAACTTCGGCGAGCGCTGGCTATAAAAAACATATGGCGATGCAGCCACCCGAGTTCGACAGTGACTAGGCAAACAAAATGCCTCTCGACCCTTGATACAAAAGGGAAGGGAGGCATTTGAGCACACTTCGGGCGTGTATCTAGGGGCGAGGATGGATGCCTAGGATCTTCGGAGGAGGTTCCAGCCCTAGAGCCGCAAAGAG